>DUUR01000295.1 GCA_012841425.1 Bacteroidales bacterium
CATTATTATATAGTTGTTTTAAAGCACTATTTTCAGCCTCTCTCATATGATTAGCATCCTCTTCCATTTTATCGTCTAATCCACACAGGTGCAGAACTCCATGAATAATAACTCTATGTAGTTCCTCTTTATAATCAGTATTATACTTTTGTGAATTAGATCTAACAGTATCTAAGCTAATAAAAATATCTCCCGATATTATATCACCTTCACTATAGTCAAACGAAATTATATCTGTATAAAAATCATGATCCAAATACTGTCTGTTTATCTCTAATATTTTTTCATCATTACAAAAAAGGTAACCAACGTTACCAACTTTTTTATTGTAACTGTTTGCTATTTTTTTTATCCACGCTGAAGTTTCCCTTTTCTTAATATTTGGGAATTCTATATTATCTGAATCAAAAGTTATTGGCATATCTGTTTTTTTTACTTTTATTAACTTGGAGAATCCATTATTTGCTATCCAAAGAATAGGTAGGCCACGAATACTGCAGCAATTACACCTGCTAAATCAGCCAAAAGCGCATAGGGAACGGTGTAGCGCGAATTTTTAATATTCACTGCACCATAGTAAACAGCCACAATATAGA
This sequence comes from Bacteroidales bacterium, assembly GCA_012841425.1. Taxonomy (GTDB): domain Bacteria; phylum Bacteroidota; class Bacteroidia; order Bacteroidales; family Dysgonomonadaceae; genus Proteiniphilum. Next base: position 597 of record DUUR01000295.1, read on the forward strand.
AAGTTGTATCAGTAGCACCTTGTAAAACGCTAGATAATCTGCCTGCGAATGAATCGGCCCCAAATGTTTGCATTGCATCAATCATCATTCCTCTTGCTCCGCTTCCGCTTAAAGGTTTCATAATCGCTGTTGGAAGTCCGTCAACCCAACGGGTGTCTGTTCCGGTAAGGGCCACTAAACTTCTAATGCCCTCCATAAGGAAATCCATGGCGCCTGATGCGCGAAATACACCAATGCCCACAAGTATTGCTATAAGGTAGGGAATAATTGTTACAGCAGTCTTAAAACCATCTTTTGCGCCATCTATAAAAGCCTCAAAGATATTTATTTTACGACTCATTCCTTTTACAATAAATATTGCAATAATAGATAAGAGGATAATATTTGCCGCAAGACTGGATACAACATTTATCTTTTCTTGTGGCATCGACTGAAAAATAAATACTGTACCCGAAATTATTGCAATCATACCCAACAAAAACCCAAGTATTTCTTTGCAAAATATATTTATTCGCTGTTTTATGCAAACTGCAACTAGCCCAACAAGGGTTGCCGCAAATGTTGTAATCATTATAGGTATAAATATATCTGCCGGATTAGCTGCACCCATCTGTGCTCTGTAAACCATAATAGTTACAGGTATAAGAGTAAGCCCCGACGCATTAAGAACCAGAAACATAATCATAGGATCGGATGCCCTGTCTTTGGTAGTATTAATTTCTTGCAACTCTTGCATGGCTTTTAATCCAAACGGAGTTGCTGCATTATCTAATCCCAGCATATTTGCTGAAATATTCATAAGCATCGACCCAGATGCAGGATGGTTTTTTGGTATATCTGGAAATAACTTAGAAAATAGGGGAGCTACAGCCTTAGAGAAAAGCTCAATCATTCCGCTTCTCTCACCAATTTTCATTATACCTAACCAAAGCGATAAGATACCTGTTAGACCCAGGGAAATTTCAAAACCAGTTCTGGCAGTATCGTAGGTAGAGTTCATGATGTCCGTAAATATATTTACATCACCTAAAAAAATAAGCTTTACCAGAGCTACTATAAAAGCAATAAGAAAAAAAGCTATCCAGATATAATTTAATACCATGCAGTGTTATGTCAAAATGATAAAGTATCTCAAAGATACAAAAGAAATTAATTATGAAACTTGAGAATGTGAGTATAAAATTATTAACTTTAAGTTTTATCGTTCTATAAATAAGATATACAAAGTAAATTGTTAACACTAAATATATGTTTTTGCAATGAACTGGAAGGAGTTTTTTTATTTACAA
>DUUR01000296.1 GCA_012841425.1 Bacteroidales bacterium
GAAGTGATTCAACCCCTTGATAAAGAAGATTGCGCATCTGCTTATCATCCATGGCCTTAATCACATCTTCTTGGCCCGGTATATCTATTTGTGCATTAATATAGTTTAATGAAATCTCATCTTTGCGGTCGCGTATCTGATTAAGAATATAATTCTTAGTCATTGTATAAAGATAGTTCTTGAGATTAATTTCGATATGAATATCTGATGTGCTTTCCCAAAGTTTCACAAATACATGCTGAACGGCGTCTTCTGCCATCTGAGTGTTTTTGAGATACTTCAAAGCTATAGCATAAAGATAGCGATGATATTTTTTGTAAATTGCAGAAAATGCCTCTCTATCTCTCTTTTTTAATAAGATAAAAAGAGTGTGATCTTCATTTATGGCAAAATTCTGCAAATCTTTTTTCATTTATCTTTAGATTATAAAGACAAATATAGCTCTTTTTTTGATTTTTTATAGAAATATCCCTTGTTTTAGAAATACACCTTGTTTAAAAATGCCCCTGTTTTTAGAAATACCCTTTTTTTACCAAAAATTATGCCTAACTAAACATAGAAACAATTCTTTTCAGTCCAGCAAGAAACAGGTCAACCTCCTCCTTAGTATTATAAAATGCAAATGAAACACGTGCGGTGCCATCTATACCCAACTCTCTCATCAGTGGCTCGGCACAGTGATGCCCTGTTCTTATAGCTATTCCCATCTTATCTAAGAGCGTACCCATATCATATGGGTGTATATCGTCAACCAGAAACGAAATCACACTACTCTTATTCTTAGCTGTACCAATAATCCTCATTCCTGGAATCTGAAGCATCCTTTCAGTTGCATACTTCAGTAGCTCATCTTCGTGGCGTGCAATGTTATCAAGTCCAATTGAGGTTACATAATCCAAAGCAGTTGCAAGGGCTGCCGTACCAACAAAGTCTGGCGTCCCGGCTTCAAACTTAAATGGCAGTTTATTAAAAGTAGTTTTTTCAAAAGAGACGCTCGATATCATCTCTCCACCACCTTGATATGGAGGCAATTCGTTTAGCCATTTCTCTTTACCATATAAAACGCCCACGCCAGTTGGCCCGTAAACCTTATGAGATGAGAATACCAGAAAGTCGCAATCAAGCTCCTGCACATCAACTTTAGCATGCTGTACGCTCTGTGCAGCATCTATTAAAATTGGCACATTATACTTATGCGCTATATCAATAAGCCTCTTTATCGGATTTATTGTTCCAAGTACATTAGATATATGGGTTACAGCAATGAGTTTAGTTTTGCTACTGATCTTATTCTCAAACTCATCTACAAGGAGCTCGCCATCAGTATTTATTGGTGCCACTTTAATTTTAAGACCCAACTCTTCTGCCTGAATCTGCCACGGAACAATATTAGAGTGATGCTCCATGGCAGTTATCAGAATTTCATCTCCTTCTTTACAGAATTTATGGCAGAATGATGAAGCAACCAGGTTTATAGACTCTGTTGCCCCACGGGTAAATACTATTTCGTTAGGAGAAACAGCATTAATAAATTCCTGAACGGTTTTCCTTGCAGCCTCATGCTCATCGGTTGCGGCCTGACTAAGATAATGCACCCCCCTGTGAACATTAGAGTTTACAGTAGTATACATTTCAGCAATTTTGTCTATCACACATTGTGGCTTCTGCGATGTGGCAGCATTATCAAAATATACCAGTGGCTTACCATACACTTCTCTAGAAAGTATGGGGAAGTCGGCACGAATCTTAGTTATATCCATTCAGATCAGTTATATATTATTTACACACATTGCAACTTCCGCAACGCATCAGTTCACCGCGGAACCTCTTATCTATAAGTTGGGTTAGTCTATCTTGAAGCGTTGGGATACGTATGAGTTCAACAACATCACTTGTAAAAGCAACTAATAGCAGTAGGCGAGCCTCCTCTTTATCCATACCTCTAGAACGAAGATAGAAAAGTGCCTCCTCATCAAGATGACCAGTTGTAAGTCCGTGCGAACATTTTACATCATCAGCATAAATCTCCAACTGTGGCTTAGCAAACATCTGTGCATTTACCGAGTTGAGCAAATTTCTATTGGTTTGATACGCCAATGTCTTTTGCGCATCCTTTTCAACCAATATTTTACCACAAAATACACCAGTTGCCTTATCGTTCAATACAGTTTTAAACAACTCGTCACTCAAACAATTGGGCTTAGAGTGATCAAGAAAAGCAAAGTTATCTATATGTTGCTCCTTGTCGCAAATAGCCAATCCTCCTGCATGTGCTTCGGCATGCTCGCCTAACAAGCGAAAGCGGATGTTATTCCTTGTATAACCGTTGTGAAGCGTTATGCTGCTTGTAACCACTTTAGAGTTATCCAGCTGCTCGCTATACAAATTATTTAAGCGTGTAACCTTCGTTGAGTTCTCCTCAAGCTCATAAACATCTACCTGAGCACTTTTGTCTGCAAATATTTCTGTAACCTGTGTTACCACAAAATTCACTTCGTCAACTGTATGATCGCATACAAGCAACTTTACGTGTGCATTTTCTTCGGCTATAATCAGAATCCTTCTATTCACATTTAGGTCTACACCACTGCTAAGGATATTTATTAGCTGCAGAGGTTTCTCAATCTCCACATTTTTTGGAACATATACCACAAACCCATCCTGAGCAAACATGGTGTTATAAGCCACCAAACCATTCTCTTCGTTGTCGGCTATTTTTGCATAGTGCTTCTCAAAAACATCGGGATGCTCCTCTGCAAACTGCCTCATACTACCTACGAATACATTCTCGGGCATACCCTCCTTCTGGTCAACTTGATTATAAAACCTGTCGTTGATAAGAAAATAAGTAAACGTATTTAGGTTGGGTACATCACATTTAAATGTTTCATATGGATTAACTGGAATCTCGATATTCCTTAAATTCAATCCAAACTCAGCATCAAACTGTCTAGCTATATTAGAGTGCTTATAGTCCTCTAGTTTTGATGTTGGAAAACCAATCTGCTTAAACTTTGCAAAAGCCGAATCACGATGCTTGTTCATCCCGCTTACCGAGTTTGAATCAATCTCGCTACGGAACTGTTGAAACAGATCTATATATTGTTGTTCTATCATTTTAATCTTATGGTTACGGGTTTATGAGCCATTCGTAGCCTTTCTTTTCAAGTTCTAAGGCAAGGTCGGCCCCTCCTGATTTTATTATCTTTCCGTCGCTAAGCACATGTACAAAATCGGGTTTAATATACTCAAGCAAGCGCTGATAGTGAGTAATCAATATCGTAGCATTCTCCTTTGTTTGAAGCTTATTTACACCTGAAGCAACAACCCTCAGTGCGTCAATATCTAAACCCGAGTCGGTTTCATCTAATATTGCAAGCAAAGGATTTATCATTGCCATCTGAAAGATTTCGTTTTTCTTTTTCTCACCACCCGAGAATCCTTCGTTAACCGAACGACTCACAAGCTGACTGTCCATACCCAACAATTGTCTCTTATCGCGCATAAGTTTCAAGAAATCGGTTGCCGATATAGGCTCTTCTTTTCTATATTTTCTTTGTTCGTTTAATGCCGAGCGCATGAAATTTACCATGCTCACACCAGGAATTTCAACTGGATACTGGAAACTTAAAAACAGTCCCTCACGAGAACGATCTTCTGGCTCCATCTCAAGCAAATCCTGACCTTTAAACTCAATACTTCCTCTGGTTACCTCAAATTTGGGGTGACCAGCAAGCACTGAGGCCAGTGTACTTTTGCCCGATCCATTTGGCCCCATTACAGCATGTATCTCTCCTGGATTAACCACCAGGTTAACCCCTTTTAATATTTCTTGCTCTTCAACAATTGCGTGCAAGTTCTTGATTGTTAACATACTCATTATTTAATATATATATTAATAACATGGGTGTAATCACCCTTTTTTATCTTCCGAAATTATATCGTCTGCTACTTTTATCTTCTTAAACAGATCTGAAGCAAAAACAAAGTCGTTCAACTTTTCATTTTTCGAATCCATTACTTCCGACTTCGATCCCTCCCACTCTTTAATACCCTCGTTCAAGAAGATAATCTTATCACCTATATTGATAACAGAATTCATATCGTGCGATACAACAATTGTTGTCATCTTATAATCTTCTGTTATATCCTTTATAAGCTCATCTATCAGTTGCGCTGTCTTAGGATCAAGACCCGAATTGGGCTCATCACAAAACAGGTACTTAGGATTTAGAGCAATAGCTCTGGCAATAGCGGCTCTTTTCATCATACCCCCGCTTATCTCTGAGGGGTATAGATTTGCTGAGTTGGCAAGCCCCACTCTTTCGAGGCAAAACTCGGCTCGCTTTTTTCTTTCTCTCAAGTTAATTCTAGAGAACATATCAAGCGGAAACATTACATTCTCAAGAACAGTTCTTGAATCGAACAGAGCCGAACCTTGAAACAACATACCAATATTGCGACGAAGGCGTCTAACCTCGCTAGACCTCATAGCAAGCAAATTGCTATCACCGTACATTATCTGTCCTGAAGAAGGAGGTACCAGTCCCACAATACATTTAAGCAGCACTGTTTTGCCAGATCCACTCTTACCAATAATCATATTAACAAGACCCTTATCAAACGTCGCGTTAATATCATTAAGGATTATATCCCCATCAAACTTCTTGTTAAGACTCTTTACCTCTATCATTTAATCTATCCCTTAACCCATGGCCAACTGTGTGAAGACCAAGTCGGTTACAAGAATTAATATACTGTTTATAACCACCGAGTCGGTGCTTGCTTTACCAACATCTAGTGCTCCTCCTTTTACATTGTAGCCAAAATATCCTGCAACGGATGCTATTATAAAACCAAATAGCATCGATTTTGCTATTGAATACCAGACAAACGACTCTCTAAAAAATGCCTGTATACCATAAACATAAGTCTCTACGGAAGGAGTGCCTAAAACAAGACAAATTATATATCCGCCAAACAGACCCATAAACATGCTAAAGATCACAAGCACTGGCATAAATGCAACAAAAGATGCTATTTTAGGAAGAATAAGATAGTTGGCCGAGTTAACCCCCATAATATCCAACACATCTATCTGTCCCGAAATTCGCATGCTCCCTATCTCCGACGCCACATTTGAGCCCACCTTCCCCGAAAGTATAAGGCACATTATTGTTGATGAAAACTCTAACAGAATAATCTCACGAGATACTACACCAACTGTAAACCTTGGCAGCATGGGTGAATCGATATTCAGTGCAATCTGTAAAACAATAACTGCACCAATAAAAAATGATATGATAATCACTATCCATATCGAGTTTACCCCCAGCTGATAAATACCTTTGAAGAACTCTTTCATGAATTCCCGCATCCTATCGGGGATAGTTATAA
>DUUR01000030.1 GCA_012841425.1 Bacteroidales bacterium
CTACCTTTTTGGGGATTATATGCAAAATCGAGATAAGAAAGATAAATGCCTGTGAGCCTGTTTAGCTCATCAACATCCTGAACATCATCCTGAAGCATAACACTTAATAGCAAAGCCCTGGCATTATCGTCGGTACAATAACCATGCGATCTATCAGGTATGCTATACCTTGCATGTTGAAGCATTCCGGTATTATCTGTCATCGTTTGCAAGTGATTCAATTTAATGGGAGGATATTCAAACTTAAGCTCACTCTCATTTGCAAGCTCATATTCAGTTTTATAAACACCCTCATCCTTAGTAAGCTCTACCGCTAATTCATTATATTTAATACCAATTTCGGGCCAGTAACACTCCTTAGCAAGATCAAACGCATTCTTAGCAATGCTGTTTCTAAGATCTTCATCATCAAGCAATAAATTTATCTTACTGCTAAGCTGCTCCGAATCTTTAAAATCGAAAAGCATACCCCTGTTATCTGCAAGCATCTCCTTAGCATACCAAAACGGAGTAGAAATAATTGGTTTTGCAGCACCCATAGTATATATGAGAGTACCAGACGAAATCTGCTTCTCTCCCAGATATGGAATTACATAAATATCACACATCTTGAGATAACTAAATAACTCATCGTTGCTAACAAACCTATTAATAAACAGTACATTCTTCTCGAGTCCCAGTTTTTTTACCAACCTAATAAGAGAATGACGATAATCCTCTCCCTCATGCTTAATTACGTGAGGATGAGTAGCACCAACAATAATATATACTATTTCGGGATGCTTCTTCACCACTTCGGGCAAAGCATTAATTACCACCTCAATAGACTTGTTCTTAGAAAGTAATCCAAATGAAAGTAGCACTTTTTTATTCTCAACCCCCAGCTTCTTCTTTAGCCCCTCAACATCCTGATTGGCTATTTCATGAACACCATGATGAATGTGAGTAGATTTTTCGGCCTTCACACCATAAACATCACTAAGCAGTTCCACTCCCTTAGCAGAAATACTCACAATTTTATTCGAAAGTCGAGCAAGCTCATTAACCACCTGCCTTTGATTATCAGAAGGATTATCGAGGATAGTATGCATAGTTGTAATAACTGGCATACGCAATCGTTTTAGCAATTGAATAATATGCTTTCCATCCTGTCCACCAAAGATTCCAAATTCATGTTGCAATATAACAGCATCAAATTTATTAGTGTGCAAAAACTCAGCCGCATTAATATACGACGCCAAATCATTTTGTTCAATCTCAAAAACAACATCAGACGGGTAGTTATACTGGTTTAACCCATCATTCATGGCCACTACAGCAGTTGATATTCCATTAGTTTTAAACCCGTCATTCAAATCTTTTGTAAACGTGGCAATGCCACACTTACGAGGGGGATAATTCCCTATTAGTGCAATTTTATTCATCATAAGTTAATTCTGTTTTTAATTTTTAGATGTGATCTACGTAGGTAAATGTTAACACTGTAATATAATCAAAAAAAGTGAGACTAGCAAACAGAACGCTTGTTGGATAACAGTTGTAGAAAATAAGCTGCTTTAAAATTCATAATTAAACAATACTTAGTACATGCTAAGTTTTAATTTATGCCATACATAGTAGCTACCATCTCCGTATATAAAGGGAGCATATACGAGCGAGGTACGAGCGATGTATAGTCTAAGTTGCAGTAAAATCAGGACGACACAACACACAACACACACAAAACAGCTTTTGACAAAATAGTTTGTTTTACTCTTGAAACAAAAAAAAGCACCTACCGAAATTAATCGATAAGTGCTTTAATTTTGTGGGCGTTGACGGATTCGAACCGCCGACCCTCTGCTTGTAAGGCAGATGCTCTGAACCAGCTGAGCTAAACGCCCCTTTAATATTTTAGCTTTTCTTTTTTATTTTCTCAACGCTATGAGTAGTTGTTTTCCTGAAAAGCGATGCAAAGATATAACCTTTTTACAATCTAGCAAAATATTTTCATTTATTTTTATCAAAATTTTTATCACTCTATAATTATCACTATTTTTGTAGCTTCATAATAGTAGATAATTATCACAATAAGAATGAACTTAAACCAACTCACAGCAATATCACCTATTGATGGGAGA
>DUUR01000297.1 GCA_012841425.1 Bacteroidales bacterium
AATTTCATAGGAACCACCGTTCATTACAAATCCTGACATTTGCCACTACACATTTAAATCAGATATCTTATTTTAAATAAATTGTACCACAAATTGAAATAAAGCGAAACCGGCCCACACTAGCAAGATCGTGTCAAGCAACTGTAGGATGAAATACGACCTACCAACCCTGAGGGAACGAGTCAATTTGTATTTAATTATAAATTCAATGCTGCATTGGATATTTGCCGTAGCAATTGCCGATAAGATCTCCGGCCTGTTCGAAGTGATGGGATGTTGCCAAAAGTTTCAAAACTAGCCCCAGCAGCCTTAGCAAGTGATGTCACTGATGCCTTTGGAAGAACTCCGTTAACAACCTGCTTCTTTTGTTTGTAGCTTTGTTCTAAGTGGATTTTATGTAAATCATTATTATTTGCACGATGAACGCGCAAGTGTGCCATCTGATTCGCCCCAAAATAGGACCAAGCCATAGGACGACTTCTTAATCGAGCTGACAAAATATGACTTACATGTCCTTCCGCACTGCAGCCAACCAAAAGATGCTGGTAATGCCATCTTGCTTGAATAGCTCCCCAATGGTTGTTCAGATACCTGTAGACCCTTCGGATTGTTTCTTTCCTAGAGTCTTCTTACTCAGGGCATGATCTTCATTCCATTGACTCGTATAGTACGGGGATAACTATCTATAACGTCAATATTAAGTAAGTATTTTAATCCTGTTGTACTCCAATCTGTTTCATAGGTTATATCTACATAACTAGCTTCCCAGTCTTTGTCAATGGGAAGTCGAGTAAAGAAGTCATACCAAGAGGGCAAGTTATCATTGAGCTTCTCTAGTGCCTTCTTTGCATCATCGCGATTAGTCTTGAACATTTCAATCCAAGAATCTAACACTAAGCGGGTTTGCCTTTCTTCTTCGAGCAATGAGTTTACATCATATACCAATACTTGCCCTAAACTTGCAACATAGTAGCCGCTGGCACCAATAAGTGTATACATGCCAGGTTGATTAGGTATCTGAAGGGGTACCTGTTGTCTCTCATTTGGAAGGATTTCTAATTCTGCAATTAAGTCTTCTTTTGAATACTTAAGATCCCATGGATCACTTTTCCTCATACCTAGATAAAAATCTATGTTCTGTGTTTCAATACCACTGTTAAAGAATTTTAGCCCGAAACGTACTTGAGAATCGGTAAAATTCACAATCGGATGAACACTTACACTGTCAATTATATAAACATTACTAGGTATCATAGACATCAGTGCTAATCCATGGTTGGAAGGTACTTGTATGTCGGTATTATCCCATATTACTTGCTCATCCTCTAGACCGCTCCACAAGATGCCCCCTGGACCATAGCTGATCACAGGAGATTCTGGTTGCTTTTGAGCTATTCCGTAAATGCGAATGCCTAGTGGTACATGGGCGGTGGTCTGAAGCCTGGCACTAATATCAAGAACTACATGGTCATCGTAGATCCGTTTTATACTGTTAGCGGGGGGTATGACAGTTCCATCTGCTAAAACAAAATCGAAGCTAACTAGATCAGGTGTATTCCAGCCATTCTTTCCTTTAAGCATTAGCTGCATTCTTGTTTCTAGGGGACCATACTCCACTTGTACAATACCAATCTCATAGGTCGGTGTGTAGATAGATCCACCACCAGTATACTTAAGCGAAGGCCTGGGATATGGAACTAATGGTGTTGTGAACATTACGGTACTCTCTGTTTCGGTATCGAACTTCAGCTCGTATCTTTGTCCCCCTATCGCTGATCCTTGGGTACCCTTAATCCAATTCACTAAGAATCTAGCTTCGCCAGTCTCAAGAAAAGGTTCACTTATAATAATATTTGACCATCTAGAATGGTCAGTGTTACTAGTTAGAAAAAAGTCCTGCCTTATCGGCCTCGGTTGTTTAACATTATCACTTGACCAAGTTAAGATAGCCCACAGGCTAGCAGTGTCTTCTAAGATGTAATCGACGCTCCATTGATGCGACTGCATGTCAAGGTGTTTGTTTATGGTTACCCAGTGATCGCTAGATTCTAAGATGTCATCAATCGAATGGGTAGAATCTTGCCATACCCTAACAGGGTGGGTTTGTAAGTTGGCAATGGCTTGGTCTAGAGTATGCGCTTTAGGTTCTATAGCTATTTTGAGCGGCTCAAAGATCGGGTCTAACCTAAATAACCTTCGATTAGGATCTATCCTTATCTCAATAGCATTGTCAGCAATATGGAGCAGAAGTTGATTAATTCCAGCTTTAATACTAAATTCCTGTAATTCTATTCTATCAGGATAAATAATACAGACTTCTAGGGGTAGAGTTAATTCTTGATTACTAGTTAGTTCTATAATCCCGTTTCCCTCGGTATTCTGAGAGAAAGAACTAATCTCTAGCTTTACTGGTTCTGTTTCAGTTAGCCAGTGAGAGAAAAAGAGTCCATAATCTTTTTCAAATACTTGATCAGCAATTTCGGCTGTCGTTGAAACTGTTTTTCTTTGTTCAGGAGAGACGCTCATTAATCTTAAGAACTCTAATACTTTCTTTTCGCCCTCGCTGCGTCGCAAACTTTCTAGCATCAGAGGGCCCTTGTGGTATGGGACATTGGAGCGTTCCCAGTAAGTATAATTAATTAGTGGTTTAAGTGATGTTTCGCTGCTTAGCCGTGTAATGCGACTGTCTAAACGTCTCAGATAAGCTTCCATACCATATCTTTGTCCAGTACTCCACATAGCTGCAAATTCGGCAAAGCCTTCCACTAACCACTGGTTTCCTACCATTTCATGAGGGGTTAAACCGCTACTATGCCACCACAGGTGGGCAAGTTCGTGTGCTAGGAGACGATAAAAGTCTTCGTTATGCGGATCTTGTGCCACTTTTCTAAGGTTACTACTATTTAAGGTCATTAGCCCAGAGTCAAAGTACCCTGAAAAACTTCCTTCGCTAAAGGCGATGTTAATGTTAGCAGGACCTATGGTTCCTAAATGGCTTTCGTATAACTTAATTATCTCGTCGGCTAACTGGGCAATATACAACCCGGTGTCTTGGTATCCAGATGGAGTAAAGACTCTGATGTTTTTTGAACCATTATACTCGCTAAGATCATAATCTTGAATTAGTACCGAAGCAAGTCCAGTGTCAGCCCAAACTTGCGTAATCATACCGTCCACAGTTTTAGTGCTTAAAGGTGCTCCAGCAGTGACAGAAACGAGACCTTCCGGTGTAGTAATCGTGTACATTGATTGAATCTTCCCGGGAGTTTTTCGAAACATAAATGGTAGCCAGATGTCATTAGCGCTTAAGTACACCCCAGAATCTGACACAAATCCTTCTTTGGATCCTAAAAACGTGCTACTAGGAGTACCAGAATACGATAGTTCTAACTGAAATTCTTGGTGTCGTAACTCTTTGGGGATCGTTACTATATTCAACAACCAAATTCGTTTTACCCTTACTTCTTCGTCGTTTATATAGGCATTTTGGATATTAAGGTTATTAGATAACGCAAACCAGAAAAAACCTGAAGAGTTATCTTCAGGTTTGATGGTGAGGGTTGCATGATACGTTACGCGTTGATCATCTGGAGAATATGCAATCTCTACATCTAAATAGTCCGTGTAATAGGTGTTATAAGTATAAAAAGCATTTAAAATGAGTTCGTAGGGAGGATTAGCAGTTATAAACTGATATGTAAACAGGGAAGCTAGAATTAGTAATAGCAGTAATCCAAGCTGAATATAAACTTTCTTTTGCCCTTTGTCTAGCGACTTACCAGCGTTTAAGGGTTCCATTTAAGATTGCCTCACCTTCTAGTGGCACATTTTGGCAAAGTATCCATAACTTGGTTATCCTTATTTTAACACTTTTATCAGAAAAGTAATGATACGTCAAAAAATTATTTTGTTGCATATACAAATATTCTTCTCTAATTGGCAGTATGAAACCTTCATTCCCATACACAAACCAAATAACTAGATATCTACTCTCGAGCAGAGTTCTTCAGTATCCATGTAGTGGCTGGTAATGACTAGGATGTATTGGGCAGTCTACACAACCTGCCCTTTAACAACTCCACCCTCATATATCTCTCGAATAATCGCCTCAATCTCCGCTTCTTGAATACTTACATCTGTAATCTGATAGCGCTTACCAAGAGCTGTGATTAGATCAATTGCTGTTCCTTGCTCCCTTAGGAAGGTGATTGCTTTCTTCATTCCCTCATCTTTAGTTACCATACCAAAAGGTAACGCAATCTCTTTATAGCTTTCGGCAAACTCTACTTCTAAAGTACGCTGTTTGCCATATAAGTGTCGAATCTCATCAAAGTCCCCTTGATAGATTATCCTACCTTTATCAATAATAATAACTCTGGAACATAGCTTTTCGATATCTGCCATATCGTGACTGGTGATAACCAGGGTAATTTTCCGTTCTTTGTTGGTGTTTTGTAAGATCCTGATTCGGTCTTTACGCCTGTTACAGAACGCAAAAAGACATGGATCAAAAGGGCTAAGTTCGAACTCAAGCTGAATAATGGCTGAACGTCGCAAGTCGGTAGCACCTCTGGCTAGATAAACCTTCTGCCTTGGATGACCAATTAGTATAAGCTTGCGAAGCGCCGTACGACATCGACCAGCAATTGTGGTTCAAAACCTCTTTGGATGTCTAAACATACCGAACCAACTCGCAGAGTGACTCCGGTAAAAGTACTTTCTTCAAATGGTTCAAGAGCCACCCACTGTGATTTTGAAGACGTGCAAGTCCTAGACTCTTTGTCCACATTTTTACGTAGCCAATACCGTAGTTGATGTTCAGGGATCTCCTGCTCAATACACCATTCTGCTACGCTTTACCCACTCTTTTGGAAGAGAGTAATGCGCTCCTTCCAGAGATCTCGTTTTTGCTTTAGTTGCTCTGCTCCAGTCATAGAACCACTCCTTATTCCTAGTGATTCTATTATCTCATGGCTTTCCCAAGAGAGCTATGTGGGTTCTATTTGACGCTTACCATTGATACTCATCAAAGTTGAGAATTGTATAAGTTACAGCTAAATCGCCACTGCAATGGCTACCCTGTTACGACAATATAATAACTAAACCCCACCCTCGTCAGGATGAGGAACCAATGAAGAAGAGCTTAAAGATAATCTTCCTCATCATTAATAGAGGACTTTCTCTCTTCCTTGAAATATTAATTGTCAACTGTTTACTTCTTAATCCAATCCTCGGCTACTACTTTAAAGCTCCTACAATGCGGACACCTCAAAAAGAGCCGGTGATTAGACAAAAACTTCTTTTGACACTTGGTACATGTAAATGAATATGGAGGCCCCGAACGTATTTTTTTAATAACATGACACCACCTTCCGAATGCTATTAGCGCTATGGATGGCTTTTTTTAGTTTTTAGTTTGACACTTGGTGCCCTATCAATAGAAGTTGCTTCTAGCTCAAAGTCATATCCCTTAAACACTGATATAATAAGAGTAATGCTTATACCAGAAGCTAGAATAATAGTTGCCGCTCCTACACCTGTAGCCGCGGCTGCTTGTGCTGCAACAGCATACGATACTCCCCCTGTTACTGGACCAGTTACAGCGGCTGCTCCTAGGAGCGTAGTAAGTGTCGCAATCTTGACAGGGCTTAAATTACCTAACTTCTGGCATTTTACCAGTTTCTCTGATAGTTCGCCAACAACTATTATTTCTGGTCTATTTTCCTTAATTACTTCTCGTAATTCAGAAACAGTTCTTACTATAACACTATCCATCTTTTTCCACCCCTTCTACGCTTGCCAGTGTACTCCAACTTGTATTATTTTCTGTCAATTACATAAAAGTCCTTTTTATTAGACTGGGTGCAAGTTTCTTCAGCAGTCAAAGCGTAATCGTGATCACAAAAAAACCACAGCAAATCGAAGCGGGGTCAAGCTTTAAACTTGTTCCAATGAATCCTTGGGTTTCGTAACACTGGGATCAACATCATCTGCATAGTTGTAACCTGATGCCATCTTAGATAAAACCTCTAGCCTAGACAAATGCCCTACAATGAGAAGTGCTACCCCTAAAACAGTACCCAATCACGGAGACAGTCCCCCTATACGAGATTCGTAAGAATCGAGTCGAGCACAAGGTACTCGTAATAGATGAAATTGGGTATCTTCCAATCGACCTAGATGCATCAAATCTTTTCTTTCAACTGATCGCTAGGAGGTACGAGAAACACTGCACAATAACCACTACAAATTCTCCATTTTCGAAGTGGCCTGAAATATTCGGGTCACCGACAATAGCCAATGCAATACTAGACCGGCTGCTTCATCACAGCCACATTATTTCGATCAAGGGTCCCTCATATCGGATCCAATCTAAGCTGGATTACCTTGAAAGAAAAACAGAAAGGAGGATCTAACTGCAACTTTTTGTACATTATTATTTTACACTTCTTGTTCATTTATATATTGACATTTACACTAGGTTACACTTTTCGTTCATTCGCCATGGCACTAACTGACAGCTAGAAAGCCATTTGAACTAATAGTAGCGCTAGATCATTAACCTGGTATTTCATATCAGGGGTTCCTTTTTCTCGGAGCCCGCTTAACAGAGATACGCGGGTAGTATCAATGAGTTTTACACTTAGTAAACCTAGGTTATACAGTGTTTCAATTTGGATTGGCGTAAGCCATTGGTTGAGAAACGGATTATTGTGTTTAGTTGCTAAGAGCTTAAGGTCTGGCAGATGTGATCGGTCGACTATCTGTGCAAGACGAAAGAAGGTTTCAAGGTCTATCCTGCTCAGGACAAAATTCGAAAAGAGCTTACCAATAATCTCTGGTTTCTCCATGTCGTCTGAGCGCTCTAGAAGTAAGATAACACCTTCGCCAACCTTTTGACATTGATCGGATTTATCTCTAATGCTTTTCACAAAACGACAACGTGTTTCTTGTGGGATGTCTCCCAACTGATATAGGAATTTAGCCAACTTCCTTACGAAAAGGATATCTCGGACATTTGATCCAGCCTTAGCGATTTTATAAAGCGTTCCGAAAACGGGTATATCCTTTAGTACTCCCTCTTTAACAATCTGGTCTAGAACGAGGTCAGCTCCACTGACCATTGATTCCTTAAAATCAGATTTATCTAGACTAAGGACAAATGAATGACCCAAATCCTTATGTAGAGTAGACATTTTCTATCTCTCCTATTCCATTGGTCTAAAATTCGACACGGAACAAACCGTATGCTTGAAGTTCAGCAGCCCAGCAATCAGGCTAATCAACCAAACGTAATACACTCCAGATCCGATTATTTACTTAATATTCTGTGTTTTTAGACGTAGTAGCATTTTTTATTCCCCTTGAATTACTTTACCTACGTACCGGCCTTAAATAAGATTTTTTGAATTAATGAGCTTTAAATTTCCAGGCTTTGTAACTTTATGAAAGGTATTAAATAGTACCCAACTACCCAGGCGAGATTGGCCTTGAGGTTCTTGGATTAATCACAAGACCACCAAGTTAAGCCGATCGGCTTCCAACTAACTATGCCAACTCACTCTACACCGACTGCTCAAAGTCGAACTGTTCCATATATTGATTATCTCCTTTTGCAACAAAAGTCACCTTCATAACGTCTCCATCTTCTAAAACTTCAGCTTTCTTCTTAACCTTATCTAAATCCTTCACCTGTGCATTTTTAAAGGTTATCGTTATTTTGGGAATTTGAAATTCCCTTTTGAATATTACAGCTGTTGCTGGTGCAACAAAATTTAAGTCAAAGGATTTATCTTCTAAACTTTTTATGTTTTGGGCAGTGTCTTCTGCTATTATGAAATCAAAAGTCCCATCTTTCCATGTTCCCTTTATCTCGCCATATTTTAGAGCCTCACCCAAATAATATACTGCTTCCAAATCATCTCCCTCAATTTGTTCAGGAACTTCAACTGTTGTCTTATAATGATCCTCAATAAGCGTTATGTACTCTACAAAGGTAATTTCAGTATCAATACTGTCAAAAGGACTATCATAATCAGAAGTAGGCGTCAAAGTGAGCATACCTACCAACTTTTTTGCTGAGATGAGATAATGAGTTCATAATAGCAAAGGGGTTGGTTTTTATCGCTTACAGTGAAAAGCAAGAACTATGGAGTAATCGTATTGAAGCCTTTTTGGCTAGTGGTCAGAGTCGTCGGACTTGGTGCCAAGAACACGGTTTACCTGAGCATCAATTAGGATATTGGCTACGTAAGCTTCAGTCATCAAAGTCTAGCCAACCAGTTAGCTCTACATCTGAAAGAAACCGTTGGATAAGCGTGGAAACCATAACTCCCACTAACACAGGAGTTTCCATGCGGCTTGGTAAAGTAGTCTTAGAATTAGAGTACGGGTTTGACCCTAAGGTTCTGGCTGATGTGGTTATGACCCTAATGACAGTATGTTAATTAACTCAAGACAAAAAGTTTATCTAGCTGTAGGTGCGACTGATCTGCGAAGGGCTGTTGATGGTCTTGCTGCTATTGTCCAATTGGACTTTGAGTTGAGCCCTTTTGAACCTTGCTTGTTTGCTTTCTGTAATCGGCAGAGAAACAAGGTCAAGATTCTTGAATGGTCAGAGCGGGGATTTTGGCTCCACTACTTCCGTTTGGATAAAGGTCGTCTACCTTGGCCAGCAGAAGGAGCGGAAGTAAACCCACTGGATATCACATTGCAGGACCTACGCTGGCTGCTTGAAGGAATACCCTTAAGACCGGCAGAGCAACGGTTGATCAAGACTCCAAAATACGCTCTCTAGGTGCAGATTTCTTTGGCGCCTAGAGGTTTTGCTGCAGGTAATTCGCCTTCTCATCGCGAATTAATTAAGTATGAAAAACACTACGAATAACTCAACCGCAACTGAATATTCTTGGCAAGAACGCGCCTTGCAGGCAGAAGCTAAAGCATCCCAAAAGCAGGCTCAATTAGAGGATGCCATTAAAGAGATGAACTATCTTAAAGCTCAACTCAGGTTGCTTCAAGCAAAGCGTTTTGGTGCTTCAAGCGAAAAAGCGAATAAAGAGAGCAAGAATCAACTCAAGCTATTTGATGATGCTTTCAATGAAGCTGAAGTGACCGCTGAACCACTTGCGCAAGAACCAGAGCTTATTACTGTGCCCGAACATCAAAGAAAAAAGAAAAAAGGCAAGAGAGGTACTAGCCTCGAAGGTTTGCCTGAGAATATTATCGAATACCATCTTCCTGAAGAGGAAATGGTTTGTTCGTGTTGCGGTCATGAAAGACATGTGATTGGTCAGGAGACAACTCGCGAGCTAGTTGTTGTTCCCGCACAGGTCCATGTCGATGTTCATGTGCAAAATGTCTATGGGTGTCGACATTGCGAAGCGCATGGTGATGGTAGCCAGCCTGTTGTGATCAAAGCACCAAAACCGAAAAGAGCGTTCCCAGGAAGTATTGCTTCTCCATCTGTCGTAGCTCATGTGATTGAAGAAAAATATGTGATGGGCTCACCTCTTTACCGCCAAGAACAGCAATGGGCAAGGCGAGGTGTTAATATATCTCGCCAGAATATGGCTAACTGGATCTCGCATGCAGCTGAGAATTGGTTTGAACCCGTCTACGAGCGGATGAAAGCAGAGCTTTTGGCGCAAGACATTATTATGGCAGATGAAACAACAATTCAATGCCTGAAAGAAGACGGTAAGAAGGCCGAGTCTAAGTCCTACATGTGGCTTTATAGATCAGGTCGCTATAGCCCTGGCATTGTGCTTTATGAGTACCAGTCAAGCCGAGGAAGAGAGCATCCTAGAGATTTCCTAAAAGGCTTTTCTGGGTTTCTACAAACCGACGGATATGCTGGGTACAACAATATACCCAATGTAACTAACATCGGCTGCCTTGCTCACGCTCGAAGAAAATTTGACGAGGCGATTAAAGCTGCTGGGGGTAAAGGAAAGCATCCAAAAGCCTGTGAAGGATTGGATTTTTGCAGCCGATTATATGATATTGAGCGAGAACTAAGTTTGCTTGAACCAGAAGAACGCTATCAAGAGCGGCTTAAGCGTAGTAAGCCTGTGCTTGAGGCTTTTTCAGCATGGCTTCATACAACTAAAGAGGAAGTTGTCGTCAAAAGTCATCTTGGTCTAGCCATATAGTATTGCCTCAACCAATGGGCTGCCCTAAACGCTTTTCTTTTAGATGGGCGACTAGAAATCGATAACAATAGAAGCGAACGCTCTATCAAACCCTTCGTCATCGCACGGAAGAACTTTTTGTTCGTTGACAACCCCAGAGGAGCCAAAGCTAGTGCAATTACCTTTAGCTTAATCGAATCAGCTAAAGAAAACGGTCTTAACCCATTCGAATACCTAAAATATCTACTAGAGCAACTACCAAATGCGACCATCACAGAACTAGATAACTACCTACCTTGGTCTAAAGTACTACCCGAGCACTGCAGAACGCCAAAAAGGAAATAGAAAATAGCAACCTCATTGTTCACGCAATGGGGTTTTCTTTTACTCAAATTGTATTAGCCTTATCAACCATCAGTGTGTTATACTCTAAACCATCAAGGTATGCTCACTTTGACGCTTACAGATATTAGGTGTTGGACCATAGCAATTATACGTAACTTCAAAAGTAACATCAACGTTAGGAGCTCCATATATCTGCTTAGACCGCAAATAGATATCTTTTGGCCTTTTTTCTCCCTCCTGAGTATAGTCTGTGATTTCTAGGAGGGTCTGCCCATATTTAATTTGTACTATTTATATGCTAGCACGCGTATTGGATACAAGGTTTACTAGCAATAGGCATCATTTTTTTGGTTGTTCCTATTTTTTTAAGGAATGAAAAGATGGGGTTTCATATTTTGTATTTAAAGGTATTTAAATGACTTGAAATGATTGGTGGTAGCTGGGAGCAACCGGTATTTGTCAAGCAAGTTGTCGCTATCCCCAATAATTACCGTTGCGGTTACGATGCAATATCTTCCTTCTGGATCACATCATGCAGCCTATTAAATGTAGCATCGGCTGGCATGATAACTCTTCGCCAGATGAGTGGTTCCGAGTGTTGTATTTCGATTTTTATCTGGTAGGCTTTCATGGTGTTACCCTTCGATTTCCTCGCTATTCGTCAATGACCTTAAGGTTTTCTTCTATAGATTTCAATAATGTTATCACTTCATCGGAACTTGAATCTTCTTCTGCAAGCAACACAGAAATTTGATCTAGCTTGCTGTTTATATCTTCCATCTCTGTACCTAGGCTAGATGTCACACCTAAATACGAATCGTGGTTGCTGTTAATAAAAGCTGGTATTAGATTTATTATAGTAAGCATAATGACAAGCACCGTCATAATTGTTGTGGTTCTAAACTGTTTAGTAGACTCCTCAGCACTTTGATCCATCATTTCCTTATTAGCCAAGAACTGTTGGTTTGTCTGCTCCGAAAAGCATTCCAATACTTCGGTCAATTTATGTGTTGATAGAATTGTCCCGGCTTGAGCAGGTTCACAGTGGTTAATTGATGCGAACGGTAATACTGAACGATAGGTCTTATTCTCTACTAACTCACATATGCCTCTGAGGTTTCCTATTGCCTCACACTTGTAATAAGCATTGCACCGTGAGTACTCGTAGATCTCATATGGAGAACAATCGTTATTACTGACAAACTGATCCAAGCACTCACTACTACAGACGGCTTTGGAGTTCTCTTCCTGTCTCTGATCTCTTAAATAATACCAGAAATATCCCTCCTCGATTACATCTCCACAAACCTCACACGTCCAACTCGAAAAGTCCGGACGCTCGAATTCATTCGCAGACTCATTAATGATTTCCTCTGGTGGGTGGTATTCCTTCCGGTCAGGATCTAACATCTTATAGTCATATAGTAGATTCTTAGGGGGATCAACTTTGGGTATGTTCACGTTCAGATTTCCTAGCTTCTTAATGGCGTTCATGATATTATCAAACCCCATGGTTCCTGTCCTTTCCTGAATCAAAATTTACCTTAGCAAATTTCTTATCAATCGTCTCAATCCTCTGGCTCCCAATCTCTGTGCTCTACATTCTGTTCATCAACCCAGTCCTCTTCTACGAACACCATACCATTCCTGCCCTCTACCTTTCGGTTTGGACCAGCTTTGTAGAACTTGCAGTTCAACGGACCATAGCAGAAGGTTTCATATCTGTACTTCTTCTTGCCCTTAGGATTCCAGTTATCGATAATAATCTCTACAGGCATCCGGCAACCCCACATGCAAGTAGTGCATTTAGTGGAATAAGTCCTAGCGGCAAGTCTTCGGTGACCACGCCAGCGATAGGTTTCTAGTTCTGGGCAGACATCTTCCCACGGTGGAGGCTCAGAATTAGCAGAAGTAGCCTCTTGCAACTTCTTCAGCTTAGATACCTTGTAAAATTCCACTGGTTCAAGCCGCTCATCAGCAACAGGAACGCAGGCTCCAGATATCTCATCACCAACTCTAAACTGATGCTTAGCCTGGGCAGCCTTACCGATACCAATAGAGAATTCCCGTTCTTCCTCGCCGATGGTGCCGTTTAGGAGTATCGCATAACCTAAGTAATTATGGCTGACCTCATCAAATGAACGAATCAACCTTATTCTGGGTTGGACGGATATGACTTTTGCTGTGAATGTAGGTTTGTCCATTTGGTGGATCACCTCCAATTCTCTCATGGGTTAGTGTTGGGCACTTACTACTTGACCCTTAGATAGATAGGAACTTCTTTGATATTGCCCATCAATTTTTAATTCACTAAACTTAACAGGTAATCCTGTGGCAGAGAAAAAACTAGCTCTGTCTTGGATATGGAAATGTAGGTGGGGTTCTGTGGAATGACCAGAATTACCACATTTCCCCAGAAGCTGGCCTTGTTCTACCATTTCACCAATCTTAACAGTAATACTACCTGGGATAAAATGAGCCAAGAAGGAATACTCTTGGTCACTGTGTTTAATGATTAGATGGTTACCTCTAAAATCTTTTGCCATAAAGTCGAGGGCCATGGTCCCAGGGTGTTTTGCATCCCGCACACCGTCGGTTACTTTAACAACTATTCCGTCAGCAGGGGCAATTATGCTTTTTTGATAGCAATAATAGTCGGAGCAACTTTTGCCTTTTCCGTTATGGGTAGACAGTTTGTCGTCCATGATGACAAGATCGTATGCATATCGCTGATTGAATATATCCCAGGAGTGGGATGTCTCCTTGGTGATACCTCCGTTAGCCACAAACCATTCTCCTTGTATCGGTAGGTAATATTGAACTTGTTGGTCATAGCTATCTACCGTCGGCAGCTTACCTTTGTATCTAATTAAAACTACCACTAAACCAAAAATCTGACCTGCCATTTGAGCCAACTGAAAAGGGTTGAACAACGTTAATACTTGAGAGCCTATAAATGCAAAGTTAGTTACAAATGTTCCTTGTCTTTTAGCAGGTTCAGGCATTCGTATACCAGGTTTCACAGTCTTGTCCTTAGGGGCGTTGGTTCCAATCAGCATTCCACCCCATAAAATCACTAAAGTGGTCACTACCGGTATGATTATCATCCTTGCAATAGAGCTGAATAGGATAGTCAATACATAAATAACAAGGCCGAGAATACTTGATCTGCGAAACCAAATATTACCGTCCTCAATCCAAGGTTTCAAGTGTACACTTATCACGAATATAACCAATAAGTAATTGCTAACTTTTGATAAGACAGGTATAAAACTGGAGATTGCCAGGGCACTTCCACTTACCACAACGACTACAGAAAGTATTTGAGCTATTCGTTCCTTATATACGACAATCACTCCCTTATAGAATCCCTAAAAATTCGACCTCAACCTAGCAAAGCCCCCACACTAGCCAATCTCTTGCCTGGTTATGTAGTTAACTTGGTTCCTTGGATAATTGCCATCATTTGTTGTATGGGGATTGTTAGATACTGTGCTGGCGAGTTTGTTGGAGTAGTGTGTTAGGCTGTTAAAGCTGTTGAAGCAGTCCAGCAAGCAGGCTCATCAGCCGCTCACCATAACCACCCATAACCCACATCGATAAACCTCTAACCACACCCACAAATTATCCACTCATACCCCTAAAAAGGGAGGCAAGTACCATAACGTATCAAGCTTCTAGGGCTTCCAGGTGAGATTTGTGTTCGTTATAATAGCAAAAAAGGAATCCAAACAGACGCTTGTATGAGAATTAGCTCTTCCGGATTCCCCATGTGTTATCACTATCCACTCACCCTACTCCCCCGTCACCGCCACCTGCTCATACCCTTCCCCAAGATACTCCACTGTCACTCCCGGTGCATGAGGATCTAGGTCTATAAACCGATCTACTCCAGCTTCTATTAGTGCTTGTTTTGTTCTCTCAGGTTCGTAGCTTAAGGCGATGATTGTACCGCCACCACCTGCTCCTGCTAGTTTACCAGCTAATGCTCCGTTTTCTTTAGCTACTTTAATCATGTAGTTGTTCTGCTCGCCAGAGTCTGCTATGCTATCTTGGATCTCGTGGTTTTGGTTCATGAGGTAGGCTAAGGTACAGGAGGAGATTGTCATCAATTACATTACTAACATTTTAGCTAGCTTATCTCTTGCTCAGATGGTCATGATATTTCTAGCCTTTTTACTGCTATATTTAGCAATTAAAAAGAATTATGAGCCACTACTATTACTTCCCTTAGCGTTCGGAATTATTATTGCAAACATTCCGATTGCAGGTTTATCTTCTTACGATGAAGGTGGATTGATTTATTATCTCTATAAAGGAATTGAACTTGGGATTTATCCTCCCATGATCTTTATTTGTATTGGTGCTATGACAGACTTCAGCCCTTTACTTTCATCTCCTAAAACCGCACTCATCGGTCTCGGTGGTCAACTCGGAATTTTTGCAGCAATGTTTGGTGCTATTGG
>DUUR01000298.1 GCA_012841425.1 Bacteroidales bacterium
GGGTATTCCGTTTCATTTGACATTGCCACACCCGCTAATCCAGCTGTCACAGGACGCGCATTGTCGAATGTTTTCACCACTTTAACCAAGCGTTTGGCTATATCGCCCAACTCCATAGCATCTGGAGCGTCGGGGTTATATCCACCATATGAAGCTTGTGTGAATCCGGCTTTCTCGCCTCCAAGTACAGGATGCGAATAAGGATCATTAGGATAATCCACCTCATTACCTATACTCCAAGCAAATACAGAGATATGATTACGGTCGCGACGTACAAAATCGGCCAGATCTATCTCACTCCACTCTTTGAATATATCGTATGATCCCTCAAAACCCGGAGTACCAAAATTCCAGCCTTCTAGCCATTTACGTTTTGGGAATACCCACTCATCATACATCTCATTAAGTACCAATATCCCCATCTCATCACATAAATTATAAAGATCTGTAGCTTGTGGGTTGTGACTTGTTCTTATTGCATTTACACCCACCTCCTTAAGAGTTTCTAAACGTCTTTTCCAAACATCTTGTGGAACAGCTGCTCCTAATACACCAGCATCGTGATGTATGCACACCCCTTTTACTTTCATCCACTCTCCGTTAAGCGCAAAACCTTTGTTAGCATCAAATGTATAAGAGCGAAATCCTGTGCGTGTAACAGTCTGATCTGTTACAACCTTACCCTTCAATACAGTAGTTTTCAACTCATATAGATTAGGATCGGATAAAGACCATAGTGACGGTTTATTTACTCTTAATGAAGTTGTGAGTTTATTCTCCTTTCCAGCTTCAACAACTAACCTTTTAGATT
Source organism: Bacteroidales bacterium (assembly GCA_012841425.1). GTDB lineage: Bacteria > Bacteroidota > Bacteroidia > Bacteroidales > Dysgonomonadaceae > Proteiniphilum. The sequence goes on from DUUR01000298.1 coordinate 812, forward strand.
CCTTAGCCACAAGCTTTCCTTCTGGCGAGAATAGCTCATTCAAAACAGTTAAAGAGACATTACTCTTCTCTTCGTTTTGAATATCAACCTCCACATTTAGCTTGTAGCCGTTTCTAACCTCTTCGGGATAAGCATAAACACCCCATTGAGCAATATGCACTGGATTGGCGTATACCAACCACACGTCGCGGTAGATACCCGAACCAGTGTACCAGCGCGAATCGGCAGACTGACTATGATCTACACGTACAGCAATTACGTTCTCTTCTCCATATTTAATATGAGGTGTTGCATCATACATAAATGAGATATATCCATTTGGACGTTTTCCAAGCGACTCACCATTAAGGAACACTTCGCTACGATTATAAACACCTTCAAAATATAGATACACCTTTTCTCCTTGCTTGTCTGCAGGAATATCTATTGTTTTACGATACCAACCAATCCCTCCAGGCAGGAACCCTGTACAACTTGCAAGTGTGGGGCTCAATTGCCCTTTCACACTCCAGTCATGCGGCAGGCTAACCTGTTGCCAACGCGAGTCGTTAAGTGCAACTGCCTGTCCATCTTTCTGATCATTAAGGATAAACCTCCAGTTTTCATTTATTTTCTCGGGCTTACCAAAAGACACCTGTGCACTAAGTGACGGTGCAATACCCGTAAGAAGTATAATAGCGATTAATAGTAAATTTTTTCGCATGCAATTAATTTTTTGAATTATATTAATAGTTGATTTAATTTCACAAAAGATTTAATCAAAAATGCTTAGATCCCACTCGTCAAACCATTTAAGAACTGGCAATCCATCTTCAAAAAGTATTGGTAGCCATACATACCTACCATCAATGGGGTTTTTAGGTCTCCATCGATCAGCCATAAATATAAAAGCATCCTCTTTGCCCTGCACTGGAATAATAAAGGTGCTTTGCGAATGAAATGTAAGCTCGGCATCTTCTCCAAGCGCCGGATTGGAGTGCAAAGTCCAAGGCCCCATTATATTATCGGCAGTGAGCAACCTAGCAGCATTTGGATCCCATCCAGTGCAACCCGAAGTAATCATAAAGTAGCGCTCATCCTTTTTAAATATTGCTGGCGCCTCGTTATGACCACCTGGCTCAACACGTACATAATCTCCTGTATAACCAAGGTAATCATCTGTCAATTCCGCAATATGAAGAGTAAGATTCTCTTCAGATGAATAAATGTGGTATGCCTTGTTGTCATCATCAACAAACAGGGTCATATCCCTAGACATTTGCCCCTCTTCAAAATCACGACGTACAAACAAACCATCTTTCAAAGCTTCCATCCATTGGGGAGTCCACCACTTATCAAAGTGGGCCGACTCCACTGTATAATTTCGTTGCTCATCTGTCATATTCAAAGGCCACTTACCTGCGTTAACCCTACCATTTTTAACAAGTTGATACGGACCAGCTACATTATCACTTACCGCAACAGCAACATGGGCTGCTTCATATCCTCTACCTTTAAGCTCCAAGTGAAAATACATTACAAATTTATCAGTCTTAGCATTGTATATAACCTTTGGACGCTCGATGACGCTCCCTCTAACGATAGGACTCTCCTCATCATCACTGACAGTTAAAGCAACCCCCTCATTTTTCCAGTTATACAAGTCGGTAGACGAATAACAAGTTACACCAACAAAAGCTGAGTTAGAGCGCTCACCTTTATGTTCACCAAACCAGTAATATACTCCTTCGTGATATAAAATACCACCTCCATGCGCGTTTATGTGAACGCCCTGATTATCTTCCCATATTTCACCTGGGGTGAAGGAACTATACTCACCTTCGATATTTACCGATGAAGACTGCCCACAACTTATCAAAATTGCGAGTATGATGTTTAGAATCAGAAAGTTTTTAAAATTCATTGTTCTATAATTTAATAGCACCTAATTATCAAAATGCTGTTTTATTAACCCTCATACGTAACTTAACATCAATCTCGCATAATTCAAAGATATTAAAATATAACTTAAATTAGACGAAAAGCAAAGATGAAAGTTCAAAAATCGA
>DUUR01000299.1 GCA_012841425.1 Bacteroidales bacterium
AATATATTCTTTTTCAATAAAACTTTCGCTGGTTATAAAATCCAGATATGCTTCTCTTCGCTCCTCAATCGGCGCATCCGGATTAACAACTTTTTGGGTTAATAGCTCCTTATTTATGTAGGAAATAATTCTGCCTTTATCATCTACAATAAAATTAAAGTTGTTTGTGTTCTCTTCCGAATCGTTATGAGTCAGACAAACCTCCTTTAATAAATCTTCATCTATACTTATAATTACTATCCCATTTTTCTTCTGAAGATCTTTATAATCTATAATACGATGTGCAATATGAAACAAATAAAAATCCTCATTTGCAAAATTAGTACCGAATTCTGTCGGGAAAATATGAGTATAATTATCTTTTGCTACTTCTTCATATAACTGTTCTTTGGTGAGGCTAAAATTTTCAATCCAAGAATTTCTGTTTGTTACAGAAGTCAATTGATCATATGTAATAATCGCGCCCTGACTTGTTATAATAGTAATTGAACGAATATGTTCCTTAGTATATAGTAATCCTCGCATAAGCCTTCTAAGCTGATTAACTGATACAGCCAAATCTTCATCATTATTAATTTTGTCTATCAAAGCTACAATACTATCATCGGTATACATTTGATAGAGTAAATCTTCATATGATTCAATCCTTAATTTTAAGCTGTTGCCTGTTTGCTCTAAATTATTTATTGTCAGTTCTTCTGTATTTTTTCTTAATGTATCTGAAATGTTGTAGTAAAAGAATAGACTTAAAAAGAGAATTGGAATTATAGATGTAATAAAAAACAAACGTATTAACTTTGTTTGTAGGCTTGCTTTGTTAATACCATGTGTTTTCACTTTTTTCATATTCTCAACCTTTCCAGATATTCCTTATTCCGGCAAAGAGTATCTGTAGTTCATGTCAAATAGTGCAAAAAATGAAGAATGTACTTAAAACAATAGTATCAAAGTCTTTATTAAAATACAATTAATACGTCGTTTTGACTTATTTTGCAGCTAATTAACACATTTTTCTATAGATCAATCACATCATTCTGTTCTAATATTTGAAACCCTGTTTTATAGATGTAAATGTAACAGTGCAAAAAAGTATAACTGCAGGTTTGACAGCTCAAATATTCTACAAAATGCTCTTGTGTAGTTTGTTTTTTTAGGTTATTAATGGTAAGATTTAAATGTAGATATAGATTTGTATTGTTTATACCAGCTTGTTTAGTTAGAAATGGGGGCAATATGAAACCTAAATACACCAATTCCGCAAGATACAAATGTCTTGAGTATCTTAAAAAGCATTCCGTTGATTTATATCTCAGCTATTGTGGAATGGAAGAATGTGATCCGGGGCATTTCTACGGGCCCATTGCCCGTTCTGAGTATTTGATTCATTACATATTAAGCGGAAAGGGCATGTATCAGGTAGACGGAAAAACATATCACCTTGGAAAGAACGATGCATTTATCATTTACCCTGATGAAATAACTTTTTACCAAGCAGATAAGGATGATCCCTGGACATATATCTGGGTTGGATTTGGCGGAGCTAAAGCTGAAAGCTGCCTTAATTATGCTTCCCTAAATAAGGATAACAGAGTTGGGGTATTCAAATGTAAAGACGAGCTATTGCGTTGTGTAAAAGGGATGTTAAACGCCAGCAAGCTGACTTATGCAAATGATCTTAGACGGGAAGGCTTTTTATTCATGTTTCTTTCTGCTTTGATTAATGAAAATAACTCAAACGAACTGCACAACATCCATGACTACCCTTACCAGATATATGTTGAACATGCTCTTGAGTTTATTGATCATAATTATGAAAAAGATATCAAAGTAAATGACATAGCAAATTATATCGGTATCGACCGAAGTTATTTAACCAACATTTTTAAAAGAATAATGCACATTTCTCCTCAGCAGTACCTGATTAACTATCGTTTGGAAAAAGCACGCAATCTTCTTAAGTCAACAAATTTATCCATAAGTGAAATTTCAGAGCAAGTAGGTTATCCCGATCCCCTTTCCTTCTCCAAAATCTTTAAAATGTACTATAAAA
>DUUR01000300.1 GCA_012841425.1 Bacteroidales bacterium
TGGCCCTTAAAACTACCTCAGTCAAATCGTCCTTAAATTGTTCGGCAAAAATATGAGCATGCGTATCAACCATATTCATTCTGCTATCTCACCTTTCCTATAATAGTATACAATACCATATTCTCTATTTCTATCTAAGCGTTTCTCGGCAGATATCTTTAAACTACTTTTCTCAACCTCTTCCCAAATATCAAAAATCACCTTATCAACTTTCTCTCTATAAGCAGCCACCTCATCCAACACTCTTAAAGTGCTCTTTTGGTGCAGCTTCTGAGTTTTATACCCATCTTTAAAGAGAGAAAACATTACATTTACTTTGGCAACAGAGGGATTATAAATTGGGACACCACCCTTTGAAATACGTAAATTTTCACCTTCAATAATATTATTGCCCCACTCCAAGATCAGCTCATGAGAAGTAAGATCTGGAACAACCATATTTAAATCTTGAAGGTTATAATATTCTAGTTGAGATTCTTTTATTTCAGCACGCACTACACACATATATAAAACCTGTACAAAGTGAGATATGTACATACGAGCATTTTTTACTTTACCCTGAAATGTTTTATTTGCCTTCACCTGTATATCATGCATTCTTCGATAACGAGAACAAAGAATTTCAAATTGATTTAATACAATCTTCGACTCTGACAGTGTTGTAGTTGTTATCTGCAGTTCTTTATAATCAGTATTCTCTGCTTTCTCGATAGCTGTTTTAAGTGCTTTTATCCGTGCGGCATCGGTGTTTGGTAATCTTCTATATGGCATTCCGCTTTTATCTTTAAAAATACTATTTTTCTCTGTACATAAGTTGCTCTGATAAATTCAAAAGACTATTCTTTCGAGCATCAGATACACTTATGGATGACAGATATTCCAAAGATGCAAGATAATACTTTTCTATTAAATTTTCCACTAAATCGCTCAATTTTAATTCCTCGTAAATATTTTTAACAGCATTAATTTTATGTTCAGGATCAAACACTTCCGCAGTCAACCATTTGTCCAATTCGGCTTTTTGCTTCTCGTTAGAACTCTTGAGTGCTTTAATTAGCAAATATGTTTTTTTATTACTTAAGATATCGCCCCCTGGCTTCTTGCCAAAAGTTTTAAAATCACCAAACACATCAAGCAAGTCATCTTTTAGCTGAAATGCAAGTCCCAAGTTGATACCAAACTGATACAATGCATTTATATCTTCAGCCGATGCATCAGAAACAATTGCGCCCAATTTCAAAGAACAACCAATAAGTACAGCTGTTTTTAATCTAATCATATTCAGGTACTCATCTTCTGTAACATCCATTCGTTGTTCAAAATCCATATCCAGCTGCTGTCCTATACAAATATCCATTGCTGTATCCGAAAACACCTCTAACAGCTCAGGAAGATACCTATGAGGAACTTTAGAAATATACTTGTAAGCCTCAATTACCATTGCATCTCCCGAAAGAATAGCAGTATTAGCACTCCATTTTTTATGCACAGTTTCACTCCCACGTCTCAGATTGGCCTTATCCATTAAATCATCATGCAACAACGAAAAGTTATGAAATATCTCAATTGCCAAAGCAGGATTAATCGCAACCTCAATATCTTTCTCAAATAAATCTGCAGCCATCAAAGTAAGTATGGGTCGAATTCTCTTACCACCTAGCGAAAACACATATACTGGAGGATCAAAAAGAGAGCGAGGTTCTTCATATGCCAATACTTTTTGAAGTTCTTTATTTATTCTTTTTTTAAGAAAGTCTATCCTGGTACTCATAGTCAATCAATTTTATAGAAATCTTATATTAAAAAAAGCTGCTTCTCGGTTACGAAAAGCAGCTTCTTCTTTATTATTTTGTTTGTAAACCTAACTGTTTAAAAAAACAGTCATATCAAACTATTAGTTTTGTAAACGGAATACAACAGGTAATGTAAAGCGTACACGAACTGCCGATCCTCTTTGTTTACCGGGCTTCCATCGGGGCATTTGCTGAATAACACGAACAGCCTCCCTGTCTAACGAAGGGTCAACTCCTCGTACTACTTGAACGTCAGTAATGCTACCATCTCTCTCTACAACGAAGTTACAAATTACCCTTCCTTGAATACCATTTTCCTGTGCAATAACCGGATATCTGATATTATCACCTAAGAACTTCATCATTGCAACATTACCTCCGGGATACTCAGGCTGCTCTTCTACAACCACAAAAATTTCTTCCGTAACCTCTTCATGCTTAGGTTGTGGTGGTGGAGGTGGAACATAAGCTTGTACTTGTCGCTGAGTTTGGTCATCCTCAACATTAATTTCAAATTTTGTTTCAACCTCTTCTTCAACTACCTGAATAATTTCTGGTGTTTCTGGCTCAGGTGGTGGTGGAGGTGGCGGCGGAGCTGGATCACGTCGGGTAATTTCAATTTCCTCCTCAGCCAACACATCTTGAACGATAATGTTCTCATCTAACTTCTTAGTAGATGTAGACCATTCAAAGGCAAAGAAAAGAATAGAAATACCTAAAACCAATCCCATAAGGATAAAGGTACCTCTGTGTGTTTCCAGATTCGCCTTTTGTGATTTTTTTACTTCATCTTTTTTGTTCATTGTGAATAATTTTTTTTCTGCTTCAATAATTTTTTTTCGACTGCTTAGATTGCAAAAATAGTTATTATTTTCAATAGACCCACTATTTTGATAAAATATTATCCAAATAGTTTAATCTGGTTTCGACTTATTGTCTTACCTTATAAATATCCTTCAAATTCCTACCATACCCGTCGTAGTCTAACCCATACCCAACAATAAA
>DUUR01000301.1 GCA_012841425.1 Bacteroidales bacterium
ATATGCTGAAGTGCGATATCGAGATACTTACATACATTATCCCTTTCGCGCATTACTCTCAACAAATCTAGAGGAAAGTGTGCAGGATATGCATAATGTAGACGAATCCACTCAACACCTTTGATATCAGACACTCTCTCTACCAATTCGGGAAGCTTCATTGATTTATATAAATCCAATCCATAATAAGTGAGGTCCTGAGCTATAAACTGAAACTCTTTTACACCTTTGTCAACTAAACGACGTACCTCTTCCTCAATTTTTTCAATCGGACGCGAATTATATTTACCCGTTATTAGCGGAATTGAGCAATATGAACAAGTTCTGTTACAACCCTCAGATATTTTTAAATATGCATAGTGCGATGGCGTAGATAAAGACCTTTCAAATTCTAACTCTTTATTGTAGGATTTACCAAGGTCGGCAATAATTCCTCTCCAATCGAATTTACCATAAAACTTGTCCACCTCAGGTATTTCATCCTGAAGCTCCTCTCGATATCTTTCTGAAAGACAACCCATCACGTAAAGCTTTTTAAGACGATTCTCATTTTTAGCTTCTGCAAATGATAAGATCGTATTTATCGACTCCTCTTTGGCATCTCCTATAAAACCACATGTGTTTATAATAGCTATCTCCCCTCTAGGGTTATCCGAGTCATGTTCAAGCGTATATCCATTAGACACAAGCTGTCGCATGAGCAGTTCAGAATCCACCAAATTCTTTGAACACCCCAAAGTTACTACATCAACTCTATTTTTTATTGCTGGTTGTTTCATTCTCCAAATAGCGAATCAACAAATTCTTTTCTACGGAATACCTGTAAATCATCAATACCTTCACCCAGTCCTATATATTTAACTGGAATTTTAAACTGATCTGAAATTCCAATAACCACACCACCCTTAGCAGTGCCATCGAGCTTAGTAATAACCAAACCCGTAACCTCTGTTGCAGCAGTAAATTGTTTAGCTTGCTCAAAAGCATTCTGCCCTGTAGATCCATCTAAGATCAATAGTACCTCGTGAGGAGAATCTGGTACAATTCTGCCCATAACATTCTTTATCTTAGTTAACTCGTTCATCAAGTTAATCTTATTGTGTAGACGCCCTGCAGTATCAATAATTACCACATCTGCGTTGTGTGCTTTAGCTGAGTTAACTGCATCAAAGGCCACTGAGGCAGGGTCGGACCCCATTTTCTGTTTAATAACTGGCACCCCTACTCTATCGCCCCAAACATCCAGCTGCTCTACCGCCGCAGCTCGAAAAGTATCAGCTGCCCCCAAGTATACAGATAGTCCACTCTGTTTAAACTGATGTGCTAGTTTACCAATTGTAGTAGTTTTGCCCACTCCATTTACACCAACCACCATTATAACATGTGGTTTATTATCAGAGGGAACAGAAAACTCAGAAACATCACTTGAACGGTTCTCTGTTAGCAGAAAGGTAATCTCTTCACGTAAAATTCCATTTAGTTCGCTCGTGTTTAAATATTTATCTTTTTCAACACGAGCTTCAATACGTTCAATTATTTTTAGTGTAGTATCAACCCCTACATCCGATGTTACTAATATTTCTTCCAGCTCATCAAGAATTTCGTCGTCTACCTTCGATTTTCCTGCTACAGCACGAGTTATTTTTGAGAAAAAACTCACTTTAGTTTTCTCAAGACCTTTGTCAAGTGTCTCTTTTTTTCCTTTGGAGGATCTATTGAAAAAGCCCATATTACACTATAAATTAAATAATAACCAGATTTGAATTATTACACAAATCTACAAAATAGTAAACAAAAAAAATCCCTGCGACTATGCACAGGGAGGCTTTTAATCATTATTAACGATATAATCGTTTATTAATTCTGTCGTTGTAAACCTATTACTTAAAATAGTCTTTCACATGATCATTCAGAACCATTTCTTCTTTGAAGCTATATGCTCCTGTTTCGGGCGACTTAACCATTTTAATTACTTTAGTGTGACTTCGCCCTGTTGTGGTTGTTTTATCGCGGAATCCCGCAACTGACTTCTTTGCCATAATCTATGCTATTTACTTAATTTCTTTATGTACGGTCATCTTATTAAGAACTGAATTATACTTTTTCAGCTCCAAACGACCAGTTGTATTTTTTCTGTTCTTAGTTGTAATATATCTTGATGTGCCTGGCATACCACTCTCCTTGTGCTCTGTACACTCCAGAATCACTTGCACTCTGTTTCCTTTAGCCTTTTTACTCATCTCTGCTTTCTCCTATACGTTATGCGTAAACCTTACGCGTTTAAAAATCCTTTCGTTGCAGCTTGCTTTAGTGCTTCATCCAACCCAATCTTATTGATAGTACGCAATCCGGAAGCTGAAACGTTCAGGCTTATCCAGCAATCTTCTTCTACCCAATAAAACTTTTTCCTAAACAAATTTACGTTGAACTTACGTTTCGTTTTAGTATTTGAGTGTGAAACGTTGTTGCCAACCATTGCTTTCTTTCCTGTTATTTGACAAATCTTAGACATTGCTATATAGTGTATTATATTTTATTCCTGACAAATCAGGGCGCAAAATTAAGTATATAATTTTAAATAACCAAGATATCCCTCAAATTAATTTCTTAATTTATAAGATATTTCACTCAGTGCATAGTAAATAGCGCTACTAGTATTATTAGTTAGTGATAATGAAATATATAAAATTATTTATTGTATATGAAGAGTTTCTATATTTAATTTCCTGATTCATTAAAATATGATTAGATCCTATTTTAATGTATCGAATTAATCTCTGAGTGTATTTCATTAAAGAACGCTAGCGTAGCAGTTCTTATACTATCCCTAAACTTTTTATCCTCGCCTCCACTTTGTATGGCCTGATCGGTAATAGTTTGCTCTGCGGTTACCACTTTTGGAAAAAATGATGAGTCGTTGCTCTTATTTTGATAAGTAATATCCCTAACAACAATCATATAACCTGCACCCGTTACAGTGGCATCTAACCTGTAGTTCATCGCAGTAAGATTGTCTAAACTTGCCCTAGCACTTATCGTAACAAAATGCCCTTTATCATCAAACCTGATACCTGAAACCATTTGGTTGCCTCTATACTTATCTCTCGCCCATTTCTGTAGCTTTGCATAACCTTGTTCAGGAGTAACGCCAGCATCTGTTAAAACAAAATGCTCAAAAACAACTTTTCCATTCACAACCGGAACAGAGTTAAATGCAACGTCACTTTGCCCTTTTACACTAAGTAAGATGACTGCAAACAGGGAAATTGTCAAAATAAGTTTTCTCATAATTTTATTCCTTTTAATGCCAGAGAAACGTCTCCGGAATCAGTCATATGACTACAAATATAAGAAAAAGATTAAAATTAGCCGTTACTTTTTTCAAAAACAGTTCATTAAATTTTATTTATCTATCAAAAACGATTACTTTTGCAACTCAAAAATCATTCGTAACATTTTTCTGAATAAATATGTCTGCTAAAAAAACTAAAGAGTCAAGGGCCGAGAAGAACTTTGAAAACATTGGTGAAGCTTTAACCACCTCCGAACAGTTTCTGGAGAAAAATCAAAAAAGCATCTTAATTGGATTGCTAGTCATCATTGCAATAGTAGGAATCTCTCTTGCCTACCATTATCTGCATAAAGTACCAAAAAACGAGAAAGCACAAGCTGCAATATTCAAAGGAGAAAAGTATTTCCAGGATGGACAAGACTCACTTGCACTTTTTGGTAACGGAAACGATTACATCGGTTTCGAGGAGATTATCAATAATTACAAGGGTACTAAAACTGCCGACTTGGCGCGTGCCTACTCTGGCATTTCATACAATCGTATGGGAAACCACGAGAAAGCTTTAGAACACCTTAAAAAGTTTAAGGGAGGAGATATCCTCATCACCCCTTCCATAACAGGTGCAATTGGCGATGTTTATATGAACATGGGACAAACAGACAATGCTATCTCACAATATTTAAAAGCAGCTAAACAGGCAAATGATGCTATGCTTAGCCCAATTTACTATAAAAAGGCAGGTGAAGCATATTTGCATATAGGCAATTATGATAAAGCAATTGAAAACTTTACTCATATAAAGAAAACCTACATTAGCTCTCCTGAGGGTCAGGAAGCCGATAAAT
>DUUR01000302.1 GCA_012841425.1 Bacteroidales bacterium
ATGGTCCTATTCTGGATCTAGCAAGAGAACCCCGATGGTCGAGAGTTGAAGAGACATTTGGTGAAGATCCTTTTTTATTTCAAAGCTTGGTGTTTCGGTTGTAGTGGGACTGCAAGGTGATGATTTTAAAAGTGGCCGAAACGTGTATTCTACTCCCAAACATTTTGTTTCGTATGGTATTCCTCTAGGCGGACATAACGGACAACAGGCAATTATTGGGGAACGAGCTCTTTTCAGCGATCATTTAATGCCATTTAGAGAGGTTACTAAGGCGGGAGTAAAAACTATAATGACTTCCTACAATTCTGTAGATGGAATCCCTGCAACCTCTCATAAATATCTTTTGAAGGACATTTTAAGAGATAATTGGGGCTTTAAAGGTTTTGTCTTTTCTGATTTACAAAGTATTGAGGGAATAGCAGGTACGCATCGTGTAGCACCTAGCATAAAGCACGCAGCCGCTTTGGCATTAGATGCAGGTGTTGATGCCGATCTGGGAGGAAATGCATATGGAAGAAATCTCAAACAAGCATATAATGAAGAGCTAATTTCAATGGAGAATATCGACACTGCTGTTGCTAATATTCTCAGATTAAAATTCGAAATGGGTCTTTTCGAAAACCCCTATGTTGAGCCCTCCAAAGCTAAACAAGTTGTAAGAAATCAAAAACATAAAGATTTAGCTCGTGAAGTTGCCAGAGAAGGCACTGTTCTACTTAAGAACAGTAATGATATTCTTCCACTGAAAGATAATATTGGTTCAATTGCGGTTATTGGTCCCAATGCAGATAATATTTATAATCAGCTGGGCGATTACACAGCACCACAAGAAAGAGAAAATATAATTACTGTACTTGATGGCATAAAAAACAGGGTAAGCTCAAACACTATTGTAAGATACGCTAAAGGATGTAATATTAGAGATACTTCCGAAAGTGATATAGAAGAAGCAGTTAAAGTTGCTAATCAATCAGACATTATATTGCTTGTTATTGGTGGCTCCAGCGCCAGAGACTTCAAAACAGAATATATAGAAACAGGAGCTGCAACAGTTAGCGATAATAAGTTAGAGGCTATATCCGATATGGAGTCGGGTGAAGGATATGACAGAAAGACACTTAAATTACTTGGCGATCAGGAAGAACTTCTAAGTAAGCTTCACGAAACGGGCAAACCCCTAATTGTGGTTTACATACAAGGGAGGCCACTCAATATGAACAATGCCTCAGAAAAAGCCGATGCCCTTCTTACAGCATGGTATCCTGGCCAGGAAGGAGGTAATGCAGTTGCAGACATTATATTTGGCGACTATAACCCATCGGGGCGACTTTCAATTTCTGTTCCACACTCCGTTGGTCAGTTGCCAGTATATTATTCACTAGGCAAGCAAACTGATTATGTTGAAGGCAGTAGTGCACCTTTATATTCTTTTGGATATGGGCTTAGTTATACCGATTTTGAGTATAGCGATTTAAAGATTTATGTTGCAGGTGAGGATATCGTAGTAAATTGCAAGGTCGCAAACACCGGAGACAGAGATGGTAGTGAAGTTGTGCAGCTTTATATACGCGATAACGTAAGTTCAACTTATACCCCTCCAATTCAGTTAAAAGGCTTCAAAAAAACCCCAATCAAAAAAGGTGAGACGAAGGAAGTAGAATTCACACTAACTCACGATGATCTAGCCCTTTATAATAACGAAATGAATAGAGTTACAGAAGCGGGCGAATTTACTGTTATGGTTGGGAGTGCTTCCAATAATATTCATTTAAGAGGTAGTTTCTCAATAGAATAGACGTAGTTTAAATTAATAATTAATGAAAAAAGTATCACTATCACTTATCTCATTCCTTATAATAGCAATAGCAAATATCAATGCTCAAGAAGTTATTGCACACCGTGGTTACTGGAAAACCGACGGATCTGCACAAAACTCAATAGCCGCTTTAGTAAAAGCAGATGAGATTAGGGTCTATGGCTCTGAAGTAGATATTTGGCTTTCATCAGATGGGGTACCGGTTGTGAATCATGATGCAGATGTTACATTAAATGGAGATAAGCTTATGGTTCAGGAGACTCCTTTTGCAACACTTAGAAAAGTAAAACTTGCCAACGGAGAGCCGCTCCCAACTGTTGAAGAGTATTTAGATGCATTTAAGAAATGCAACAATATTAAACTAATAATTGAGTTTAAGACTCACAATACCAAAGAGCGTGAAGATGAACTTGCGCGAAAAGTTATTGACATGGTTAAAGAAAAAGGCTTGCAAAATAAAGTTGAATATATTTCGTTCGGGATAAACTTTGTACAACAAGCTAAACGTCTTCATCCTGAAGCTCCAGTGTATTATCTAAATGGAGATCTATCTCCTCAAATTATTAAAAAGATGGGGTTGGCAGGACTCGACTATCACTTCAATGTATTAAATAAAAACACTAACTGGGTGTCAGAGGCTCATGATTTGGGATTAAAAGTGAATGTTTGGACAGTTAACAAAGAAGAGGATATACAGAAGGCCATCAATCAAAAGGTTGATTTTATAACTACCGATGAGCCACTTTTAGTAAAAGAAATATTAAGTAAGCAATGAATCTAACAGAACAACTAAAGCTAGCAATTGAAATTGCAATCTCTGCTCATAATGGGCAGTTAGATACACATAACGGTCGCCCATATATAGAACACCCGTTTCGTGTAATGAATGCTGGTCACACACTACAGGAAAAAATAGTGGGTGTATTACATGATGTAGTTGAAGATACAGATTGGACACTTAATAAACTCAAAGCAGAAGGATTCACAGATGAAATTGTTGATGGTATAGATGCAGTTACCAGACGCGATAATGAATCTTATGATGATTATATTATCAGGGTTCAAACAAATTCGTTAGGTATAAGAGTTAAATTGAATGACTTGACAGACAATATGGATATCAGAAGATGGAAGGAAGTTCAGTATCAAGATCTTGCCCGTTTGCAAAAATATCTCTCTGCTTATAAACAACTTACAGAAAA
>DUUR01000303.1 GCA_012841425.1 Bacteroidales bacterium
GATCACATAACATATAACCTTGCCGAGAATGGATATAATGTTGTAAAATATCTCCCATACGGAGAAATCAAAACAATGATGCCCTACCTGTTTCGCAGAGCAAGAGAAAATAGCTCTATGAAAGGTCAAACCAGTCGTGAGTTACAACTAATCAAAAGTGAAATCAATCGTAGAAAAGAAGTAAAGTAAATAATTACTTTACTTCCCAAATATTAGGCTGGCTTAGAAGAAAATCTGTAAAAGACTTTTTAGGCATTTTCTCTTGTACGTCAGCAATCTGTTTCTCATAATCACTCTCATATGTAGGCGCTTCGATGCTGCGAATCACGCCAAGAGCAACTGGTAGTCCATCTGCTGTATCCATAAGAGCCAATTTCAAGTGAAGTGTATTATCCAGTGTTGTGCAGTCATGAACAAGCACATCGTCCATTGTATAACCATCTTCCCCAACTGTAACTGCTTTCAAATTCCACCCATCTAGCACAATCCCTTTGTCATTTTCCTTGCCAAAAATCATCTTTTCGCCATGTTTTAACAATAAAGTATTGTCTGCTTTCCAAGTTCTATCCGTAATCTTATCGTGAATGCCATCATTAAAAATCACACAATTCTGAAGTATCTCAACAACTGATGTCCCTTTGTGCTTAGCAGCTTCAACTAAAGTGTCAACTTGGTTTTTCATATCCACATCAAGAGCACGACCAAAGAAAGTGCCTCTTGCACCAAATGTAAGTTCTGCGGGCCTGAATGGCTCCTCTACAGTGCCGTAAGGAGATGATTTTGATACAAACCCACGTGCCGAGGTAGGGGAGTACTGTCCCTTTGTTAAACCATATATCTTATTATTAAAAAGAAGAATATTCAAATCTACATTTCTTCTTATAGTATGTATAAAATGATTACCACCAATAGCAAGTGAGTCGCCATCGCCAGTTGCAACCCATACACTCAATTTTGGATTTGCCACCTTAACCCCAGTTGCAATTGCATTTGCTCTACCATGTATACTGTGAAAACCATATGTGTTCATGTAATATGGTAAACGCGATGAGCAACCAATACCCGAAACTACAGCTGTATTGCATGGTTCAACATTTAGCTCTGCAAGAGCTTTCTGAAGGCAAGTTAATATGGCATAATCACCACATCCAGGGCACCATCGTATTGGGTTAGGACTCTTAAAATCTTTGGCAAGATATTTTTGATACTTTATATCTTTAACATCTATATTTTTTGTTTCTATACTACTCATTTTATTGTTCCTCCATTATTTTGCTGAATTCTTCTACTAATTCACTCACTTTAAATGGTTGTCCTTCAATTCTGTTGAAGGGTCTTATATTTGAAAGATCTTGAAATTTACCATTCAAATATGCAGCAAACTGGCCACTATTTTGCTCAGCAACAATTACTTTCTTATATCTTTTAAGCAGCTCATGAGTGTTTTTAGGTAGAGGCGAAATGTGTTTGAATTGAGCTAATGCAACTTTTTTGCCACTATCGTGAAGGTGAAGCATAGTTTCCAGTAAATGTCCATATGTTCCTCCCCATCCAACAATAAGTGTATCAGCATCTTCATCTCCCAATACATTTTGTTCAGGAATAAAATTAGCAATATTTTCAATTTTTTGTTTGCGAGTATCAACCATATACTGGTGATTTTCAGGGTTTGATGATATGACACCTGTATATCTATCTTTTTCTAATCCTCCAATTCTGTGCATATAGTCGGCCGTTCCCGGAATTCCCCAATAACGTACCAAAGTGTTATCATCTCTAAGAAACGGTTTCCATTCCTCTATCTCTCCTTTAAAATTGTGTTGAACATATGGAGGGATTATAGGTGGATAATCGTTCATATCAGGTATCTTCCATGCAGAAGAACCATTTGCAATATAGCCATCAGTTAGAAGTATAACTGGTGTCATATGCTCTAAAGCCAGCTTCGACGCTTCATACGCGCTTTCAAAGCAATCTATTGGGGTGGTTGCTGCAATAACAACTAACGGGCTTTCACCATTTCTTCCATACAGTGCCTGATTTAAATCGGTCTGTTCACTTTTTGTTGGCATCCCAGTTGAAGGTCCGCTTCTTTGTACATCAATTACCACAAGTGGTAATTCAGCCATAACAGCTAATCCCAGTGCTTCACTTTTTAAAGAAAGACCTGGTCCAGAAGTGGAAGTTGCAGCTAAGCAACCAGCAAAACTGGCACCAATTGCAGAAGTTATTCCTGCAATTTCATCTTCCATTTGCAAGGCTTTAACACCAAAATCTTTTCTGTTAGTTAGTTCTTGCAAAATTTCGGTTGCTGGTGTAATTGGATATGAGCCTAAAAATAGTTGAATTCCTGCTTTTTCTGCAGCAGCAATTAATCCATATGCAGTAGCAGTGTTTCCATTTACATCCATGTAAAAACCTTTGCCCGATTCTACCACATCAATTTTATACGTTGTAGCAGTAAGTTGTAGGTTTTCTCCATAGTTATAACCATCAGTTAATGCTTTTATATTTGCCTCAATCAATTTAGGTCTTCGGGCAAATTTCTGCTCCAGCAATTTGTCGGCTATTTCCATGGGTCTGTTAAATAACCAGCATACCAAACCTAGAGCAAACATGTTCTTGCTTCTAAGTATATCTTTATTCTCAAGGCCCGATTCTTCAAGCGATGCTTTAGTAAGTGAGGTGATAGGCACAGCAATTTGCTGTATATTGTTAAGATTGAGTTCAGTAAAAGGATCGTCTGAGTTTATATTAGCTTTAACTAAATCTCTTTTCTTAAATGAGTCGACATCATAAATTACAATTGAACCATTTTTTAGGTGTTGTGCATTTACTTTTAATGCCGATGGGTTCATAGCAATTAGCACATCCGTTTTATCACCTGAATTATATACATCTTTTGCACCAATTCTTACTTGAAAACCCGACACACCGTGAAGTGAGCCTTGAGGAGCGCGAATTTCGGCAGGGAAATCGGGAAATGTAGATATTTCATTTCCAAAGATTGCCGATAGTGTAGAGAACAGTGTTCCCGACAGCTGCATCCCGTCGCCGGAATCACCTGAGAAACGTACTGTTACCTGCTTAATATCTGTTACAACTCTATTTCTTGACATAATGTTATGTAGTTGTTATTTAAACTATCTATAGTAATAATATATTTATCCAAAACAACCTCTTCCCGTCCATGGCTGGAGAGGATTAATTCTGTAGATCAAATAAATTGGTGGATAAACATATACTAATTAGGTACAAAGTAATAAAAGAGTTAGGTATAAACCAAATTTAATTCCTCTCGATAGATGCACCCAATGCGTTTAGCCTCTCCTCTATATGTTGGTAGCCTCTATCTATTTGATCTATATTATGAATTACGCTTTTACCTTCGGCACACATTGCTGCAATCAATAAAGATATTCCTGCACGAATATCTGGGGAGGTCATAGTCATACCCCTAAGTTTAAGTCGCTCACCCTGTCCAATAACCACAGCCCTGTGTGGATCACATAATATAATTTGCGCTCCCATGTCAATAAGTTTATCCACAAAAAAGAGTCTACTCTCAAACATTTTTTGATGAATAAGCACACTTCCATTGGCTTTTGTTGCAACAACCAGCATCACACTTAACAGGTCGGGTGTCAGGCCTGGCCATGGTGCATCTGCCAAAGTAAGAATCGAGCCATCCATAAAAGACTCAATATTATATTCATCATGTCGTGGAATATACAAATCATCACCTCTTTGCTCAATTGTAACCCCCATCTTTCTGAAGCTTTCGGGAATAATTCCAAGATTTGCTACAGACGTATCTTTAATTGTAAGTTCAGATGAGGTCATAGCTGCCATACCAATAAAACTACCTGTTTCAATCATATCAGGCAAAAGTTGATGTTCGCAACCCGATAATTTGGTTACACCTTTAATTATAAGTTTGTTAGAGCCGATACCCTCAATCTTAGCACCCATTTTTACAAGCATTTTGCTAAGTTGCTCAACATAGGGCTCACATGCTGCATTATATATTATTGTTTCTCCTTCTGATAACACAGCTGCCATTAATAAATTTGCAGTACCAGTAACCGAAGCTTCATCTAAAAGGATAAAAGTGCCTTTAAGTTGCTTGGTCGAGAGCTTAAAAATTTGCTTATTCTCATCAATTATAAGTTCAGCTCCAAGCTTCATTATACCATTAAAGTGAGTATCTAGACGGCGACGTCCAATTTTATCTCCTCCAGGTCTAGGAACCACCACCTCTCCAAATCGTGCCAATAATGGGCCTACAACCATTATTGAGCCTCTTAGTGCTGCGCTTTTTTGTCTAAATTCTTCGGTGCCAGTGTATTCTTGATCTATGCTTTCTGCCCTAAAAGAATAGCTATCTGCAGATAATTTCTTTACCACCACACCCATATCGCCCAATAGCTCTATGAGTTTGTTAACATCAAGGATATTAGGAATATTACTGATTACAACCTCTTCTTTTGTAAGTAAGGTTGCGCATATTACCTGCAAGGCTTCATTTTTAGCCCCTTGTGGTGTGATACTTCCTTTTAGTGTATGACCACCTTCAATTATAAATGATGACATAAGCTTTATTTTAAAAAATCCATACTTCTGGTTCTAAATTTATACAAAAGCGCTTCAGAACTTCTTGTTGAATCTGACTTGCAAAATCTGAGATTTCTTTTCCATTATTCGTTCCATAGTTCACAATTACCAATGCATGATGTTCATATGTGCCCACCATTCCATTTCTTTTCCCCTTGAATCCGGCCTTTTCTATAAGAAATGCAGCAGAAGTTTTAAATTTGTTATCACCGATGTTATAAATTGGAGCATCTAAAACAGTCTTTTGAAGAGAGTTTTTTTCATCTTCAGTTAAAACTGGGTTTTTAAAAAAACTGCCTGCATTGGGTAATATCTTTGTGTCTGGTAGTTTTCTAGTCCTGATTTTTACAATTGCATCTCTAACTTGTTTAATTGTAGGTGAGTCGATGTTAACTAGCTCGCGACTAAGGTCTATATACTTCTCTTTATAAGTAAAACTTTTAGACAATTTAAACACTACAGATGTAATGATATAACGGTTTGTTTGTTTAAATATGCTGTTACGATATCCAAACTGACATTCACTATTAGTAAATTCTTGGTATTTACCAGTTTGAAGGTCTACGGTCTTCACCAAAATAATTGTGTCTTTGGCTTCCGAGCCGTATGCACCAATATTTTGAATAGGGCTTGCACCAACTGAGCTGGGTATGAGCGAAAGGTTTTCAAGACCTGCATATCCTTTAGATACACAATCTTCAACCAATATATCCCATTCTACACCTGCACCGGCCTCAATTATCACAGAACTATCATCTTCTGACACTATTTTTATTCCTTTAATGCTAGGTTTTATAACCAAACCATTAAAATCTTTCGTGAAAAATAGATTGTATCCAGCACCAAGAATTAGTTTCTTTTCTTTTGAGTAAGTTCTTAATAGATCTGAAATATCCTCTTGAGTTTCTGGCTCACAAAATAGTTTTGCAATTGACTTTGTGTTAAATGAGTTATAGTTTTGGAGCTGTATATTGTTATGAACTTTCAATTTATATATATCAGTTTTTATAGTTGTTGTAATATAATTATTTTTACCTGATTCTCAACTTCTATAAATCAGGAAAACTGTTGGCTTCTTATTCAAATCTGGAAGCTTACCTTTCCAAGTTTTAATACTCTTTGTAGTTATCTGCTCATCTTCACAAGAAATATTTGTAGCAATACAAAGTTGTGTCTGCGGTCTACAGTGTTGTAGAATATCCTCGGCAAGTTTTTGATTGCGATATGGAGTTTCAATAAAAAGCTGTGTCTGATTTTCTTTGTAAGAGCGAGCCTCCAACTGTTTAAGTTTGCTTACCCTTTCATTAAGGTCGATAGGTAGATAGCCTTCAAATGCAAAACTCTGACCGTTAAATCCCGATGCCATAATTGCCATTAGAATTGATGATGGTCCCACCAAAGGCATAACCTTATAACCTCTCTGCTGAGCAATAGCTACAACATCTGCACCAGGGTCTGCAACCCCTGGGCATCCCGCTTCGGACATTACTCCAATGCTCTCTCCTAATTTCATAGGATTGAGGAACTCCGAAATATCCTTTTGCTCTGTGTGCTTATTCAACTCATAAAAAGTAAGTGAGTCGATATCAATACCTGGGTTGCATTTTTTAAGGAAACGCCTTGCAGTTCTAATATTTTCGACAATAAAGAACTTTAATTCAGTTACTATACTTTTATTATAATTGGGTATAGCCTGGTCTATAGGAGTCTCACCCAACAACACGGGAATTAAGTAAAGTACTGGATTTGCCATTTTTGTATTTGAACTTTGATTCATTAGAAACAGGTTTATACCTTCACAAAAATAGTCAAAATCAGTGAAGTTTTAAACTGTGTTTTTATTCTTATTTTTTTGTACTTGCAATAACTCCTCTGAAATAGCCAATTGATTCTGCAATACCCTGTAGTGGGTCTTTCATATTTCTTTCATGCTCAAGACTGCATACACCAGTATACTCAACTTCGCGAAGCATATTTACAAATGCAGGTATATCTATAATTCCGCGACCAATCTCAACCGAGTATCCCTCTTTTGTGGCTCCTGTCACGTCTTTAATATGAATATCAAAAACACGTGTATGGTACTTTCTTAAATCTTCAACAGGGTCTTTACCATTTCTTGTGTCGTGACCAATGTCTAAGCACATACCAATACGTGGATCTAAATGTTTAACATTCTCCCATACGTCATCAGCATCCGGATAAAGTTCAATGTCTGGTCCATGCAGATGTATTGCATAATGAAAATTATACTCCTTAACTTTCTCATCAATGTAAGGCAATAGCTCATAGTTTGGAACTCCCACAATTAGTTCAACACCAACCCGCTTAGCATACTCAAAAGCATCATCAACTTCTGCCTTAGAGCGCATATAAATTGGTCCCACAGCATAGCCCGTTACACCTTTAGATTTTAGCTTGCTATGGAAGTTTTCTATCTCCTGATCAGTGCTATTTAATGGAAGGTGAAAATCTTTGATACATAAATATTTAACATCACACTTTTGCATCATCTCAAGTGTTTGGTCTAGGTTGAAATGTACAAAGCTATAACCAGCCATACCTACATTAAATTTTTCAGATACATCTGGTGCAGGTTGCGGATTAGGTCGCTCTTGTGCTGTAATAAACATCGAGAACAGTAGTCCTACTATAAATAGATTTTTTTTCATGATTATGTTATTATTAATTTGACATTTCTACAAAGGTAATATTTTTTAAGATTGAAAACATTCTTGACATAACTCATATTTTAAATTTTTGGTTGTTATCTTTGCTATAAAAAAGTGGAGAAAGATGAATTTACCTGCCGATTTTGTTAAATCTATTAATCTGTTGCTGGGTACAGAAGTAAACACATTTCTAGAAGCATTACAAGAAAATGCACCAGTTAGCATAAGACTCAATCCGTTTAAAAGGACCCGAAACCCTATAGAGTTTTTATCTCAAACGGAACCTGTTTTGTGGTCTCAGCATGGGTATTACCTTAAAGAACGTCCCTCTTTCACTTTCGATCCTCTTTTTCATTCAGGGTATTACTATGTTCAAGAAGCATCTTCTATGTTTATTGAACATATCGTTAGGCAACTTATAAGTGATTCTGTAAATTGTCTTGATTTATGTGCTGCACCTGGTGGTAAATCAACCAGTTTGCTTTCGTCTTTGCCAGAGGGAAGCCTTTTAGTAAGCAATGAGATTATTCGTCAACGTGCAAACATTCTTTCTGAGACAATGGTGAAATTTGGCAATCCTAACTCTGTGGTTACAAATAACGATCCTAATGATTTTGCTGCTCTTCCCAATTTTTTTGATCTGATATTAGTTGATGCTCCCTGTTCGGGTGAAGGAATGTTTAGAAAGGATGAGGTTGCTATTAATGAATGGTCGGCACAAAATGTTAACATGTGCAAAGAACGACAAAAAAACATTCTAAATGATGTTTGGGCCTCTCTAAGACCAGGTGGGATATTAATATATAGCACTTGTACTTATAACACTTCAGAAAACGAAAACAATGCTCTGTGGGCAACTAGTGTACTTGGAGCAGAGTTTACAGAGGTTGAAGTAGAATTGGAATGGAGCATTACAAAATCATACAATGATAAAGTTGAAGCTTATCGGTTTTTCCCACATAAAACAAAAGGGGAGGGATTATTTGTAACAGTTTTAAGGAAAAATGGCACTGATGAATCTTATCAAACCACATTAAGCTATAAGAATACAAAGAAAAATAAAAAACATTTTTCTCCATTTATAAAAGATATTTCTTATTATGAGGGACTGATAAACAATTCCACTACTTATGATTATGTAGATTTAGAAAACCGAATTATTGCTCTTCCCAAGAAGCACTCGAGCACACTTTTATCATTAAAAGAAATGCTTAAAGTTGTTTCAATGGGCATTGAGTTAGGCGAAATTAAAGGCAAAAATTTTATTCCCTCTCATGCTCTTGCGATGAGTAACGATTTAAATATGAGTGCTTTTGTTAATTATGAGTTGTCGTATAATGAGGCTATTGCATTTTTACGCAGCGAAGCGATATCTATTCCAGATGCTCCAAAAGGTTTTATTCTACTCACATATAAAAAAGAGCCTATAGGGTTTGTTAAAAATTTAGCCAATCGTGCAAATAATCTTTACCCACACGCTTGGCGTATTAGAAGCGGTCATCTGCCTCAAAGCTCTATATTCATTTTCAAATAAAAATGTAAATTTAAAATGTACATAAGCAAAAGGCGTCAATCACTTACTTTCTTGTTCGTTGCATTGGCTATGATGATAGCCCTGATATCATTAATAGTTTCTCATGTTTTGCTAAAAGAACTAGCCGAAGACGAACGCAAAAAAATGGAGATTTGGGCTCTTGCCACAGAGTCTATGATGTCAGAGAGTCTTGATTCAGAGCTTGTTTTAAACATACTTAAAAGTAATACAACCATCCCAATTATTTTATTTGATGAAGCAACTAAACAATTAGAATCTCACAACATCAAACTCCCCTCGGAAGGAAAAAATATATTTCTACAGCGAAAAATAGAACTTTTTGAGCGTAAACATGAACCTATAATGCTAACTGAAATGAGTCAGATACTATATTACGATGATTCATATACTCTTAAACGGTTGCAAATTTATCCATACATTCAGCTATTGGTCATTTCATTATTCTTTGTGCTTGCTTTTATCACTCTAAAGCGTTCTCAACGAGCCGAACAAAATAGTGTTTGGGTGGGATTGTCTAAAGAAACGGCGCACCAGTTAGGAACTCCAATATCTTCTTTATTGGCATGGACTGAATACTTGAAATTAAAAAATATAGAGCCATCAATAGTAAATGAACTAGATAAAGATATGGAAAGGCTGCAAATGATAGTTGACAGATTCTCCAAAATAGGTTCAGAGCCCGAACTTACACAGGTGATTTTACAAAAAGCTGTTAGAGAGTCGTTCACTTATATGGAAAAACGGGTTTCTGATAGGGTTGTCTTTAATTTTCATTTTCCAGAAGAGCCACTATATGTGTTGGTAAGCGAAACGTTATTTGGGTGGGTTGTCGAAAACTTGATAAAAAATGGTGTTGATGCCATAAAAGGAGAGGGTGAAATAGCATGTTCAATCTTTTTCGATAAAAAACGTATCTATATCAATATATCAGATAACGGTAAAGGCATACCAAAATCGAAGTTTAGATCGGTTTTTTTACCTGGTTACACTACAAAAGAAAGAGGGTGGGGCTTAGGTTTATCTTTAGTTAAGCGTATTGTTGAAGAAGTTCATAAAGGTGAGGTCTTTGTGAAACATTCAGAGCAGGGTATAGGAACAACCTTTCAAATCCAACTAAAAAGGGTTTATAGACCTATTTAACTTAAACCATGCTTTTATTTAATGCATACTTTGCTCTTGTTTTCATCGTATATAATAGGGCGATAAACGAACCATGTACGAACCATGTACGAGTAAAGTACGGATGAGTTAAGAGTTATTTTGCGCTGTAATAATATTTAATTTCATATGCTTCGGCATATTTTTTTAGAAGATTAGTAGTGTATTCAACAGCTTCGCTCAAACCCTCCATACCAGAATAACCATTTATCAATATCAATAAATGTGTGGTTTTGGCTGTAATTTTTGTTCTCTCTTCGTCGCTACTCGGATTTCCAATACCTCCAATAGAATCACGATATACGGGCAATCCTTCAATATTCATTGTTCCGCGACCAATAGCTTCAAACGGCTCATTCGGCTTCCCTACTCCCAGCGCTAGGTTCCCTTCAATTTTATCTGCATCAAATCCACCTATCGAGTAACCAGTTTTGAGTGAAACCAAATTTATTAGATCTACAATCGTGTCAATTTGGTAAAGCCCCTGACCTTTTAGTAGTCTACGGCATAAAGCCTCACCCGATGGTCGGTATCTGTTAGGGTCTTTTCCTAATTTTTTATATATCATTCGGGTTGCTTCTATAGTAGGGCGTTTTTTAATATCCTCCATTTTGTAGCTTTTAGTAAAATGAGATATCAAACTATTTATTTCTTCCCAAAGACCCCTGCTGTAAGTTGAGTTTTTTACTTTACACTCAATAGCTGCCATACAAAACTCGGGGCAGACATTAAGAACATCTTCACTAATACTTATTTTTATTTCTACACTCATTATTTATGCAATTTCAAGATGCAAAGTTATCAAATATGAAGTAAACAATCCAAAATATGGCATAAAGCAATGAATATTTGAAAAATAAGGATTGATTAATTTGTGGAACTCTATTTCAATTCTTATATTTGCGTGAATTTTTGTTTTCATAATAGTGATAAATGACTGACGAAAATAATAAGCTTCTTGTTGATTTAGAGGTACGCATTAAACAGGTTTTGTTTTTATGCGATTCTTTAAAGGAAGAGAACATTAGGTTAAAATCTGAAGTTACAGCAAGGCAAAAGCAGATAGACTTGGCAGTAAAAGATTTGCACCAATTGAAAACAAGATATGATGGTTTGAAGACCGCTAGAACAATAACGGCAGCGTCGGTTGACGTTGATACTGCGAAATTGAAACTATCTAGGCTGGTGCGGGAAGTAGACAAGTGCATAAATTTATTAAAATAGATTTAAAAAATTTATGTTATGGGAGACGAAAAGTTTTTATTGACATTAGAGATTGCTGGCAGGAGGTATCCTTTAAAGATAAAAAGATCTGACGAAGAGGCCTTTAGAGCTGCTGAAAAAAAGATAAATATAAAGATAAACCAATACCGAGTTGCCTTAGGCGGAGATAGGTCCAACTTGACAACACAAGATTTCGTGGCTATGACAGCCATCCAGGCATTGGCAGAGAATTTTACTCTCGGTGATAAGAATAATACGAAACCCTTTGAGGATAAGATTGATTCGTTAATTAGCGAACTCGATAATTATCTGAAGATATGATCTTTTCTAAATAATTATCTGAGAGCAGATATACGCACCTTATACTATCATCCCTATTTATAGGAGTGTTAGTTTACAGGTGCTTTTTTTTTGATATGTATATAAAATAAATATAGTAAACTTCTCTGAAGTAATTAAAATAGGTTTAGTCTTCAGAGTTGTGCGTTTTAATTAATTAATAACAAGCAATATGAATATAGTTATAGGAATTATTGGTCTTATCATCGGAGCATTTGTTTCGTGGTACATGACTGGTAAGGCAGCTAATTCGCGAGCTCAGAAGATAATGAGTGACGCGGAAAAAGACGCTGAAGTTATAAAGAAAAAGATTTTACTGGAATCAAAAGAAGAAACGCTTGCGCTTAAAAATGAAGCAGAAAAGCAAATCAATTCACGCACTGCTAAGATTCAATCTAACGAGAATAGGTTGAAGCAGAGAGAGATAAATCTTAATCAAAGACATGAAGAATTAAATAAAAAGAACCGTGAAGTAGAGGAGGTTAAGTCTAATTTAGCAAGTCAGCAGGAGTTTTTAGAGAAAAAAGGAGCTGAGCTCGAGCGCTTATACAGGCAGTCTGTTGAGAAGCTAGAGACTATATCGGGTCTATCTGCTGATGAGGCTAGAGATAGACTTGTTGACTCTTTAAAAGATGAAGCAAAAAGTGATGCGCAGTCATACATCAATGATATAATAGATGAAGCAAAACTGACTGCAAATAAGGAGGC
>DUUR01000304.1 GCA_012841425.1 Bacteroidales bacterium
AAATAATTTCGAAAATTATGGGATTAAGAACTTTTTCCTAGATTTTAAGGTGTATGGCAAGAATGGTGTTATGGGCATGTTTGAGAATAGCGAAGAATTGACTGGTGAGGAATTGCTTATTATAATTGAAGCTGTTGCTGCAACTCAGGAGCAGGCCGATACAATATGTGGTTTTGCACGAAGTACCCTACTCCACTTTGGCTATGAGGGAAGAGTCTCAACTGCTGGCAATCTTGCATTTCCTTTTTCACCTTCCGATTCAAAAATGGGTGAGGTTTATGAATTTTGTGTTTATCACCTAATGAAAGTTGAGGATCCAATTAAGATTTTTCCTATAAGATATATTCAGTTTTGAATAAGTAATGTATTAAAATCACATATTAATAGAACTAAGTCGGGTATCGTATCTATCAATAGCTGCTAATTTAACTAACTGAGAAACAAATAAATAATATAATGGAATATAAACTTACAGATGTTGCTTCGGTTATAAGAAGTAAGAATTCAGGACCATACGAGCTTACTTTTGATATTATTTTCAAAGAATTTGAAATGTATGAAAAGGTGAAAAAGGCTAATGTGTTTAATTCTACTATGTTTGCCTCGCTTTACAACATATCGGAATCGAAAATAATGAATATAATATATTTTGATCCAGCCAAAGCTGTTAAAATTACAATTGTCAGACCTATCCCATCTGGCTCGCTGGGTGAAACTGATGTTTATGGTGCGCAACAGCATTCTCCACTTATAAAACTTAATTTTAAACTTTAACAACGAAGAACAGAAAATGCATAATTATATTCAAGATTATATGGTCTCAACTCAATACTTTGCTCCTCGTGGCAAAGAGAGACTACTTTTTCTGGGCGAGCAAATATCTCACAGACACCTTAATTTTAATGACCTATTGATAGGTGTTGTGGGGGATGCAGGTGCTGGAAAATCGTCTTTAATTAAAGGAATGTTTCCTGGTTTGCAACTCTCTAATGATGACGATATCGTAAATCCTAAAAAGATGTTGCAGGTGCGAAACACATTTCAAGGGGTGGATGATGCCACTACGTTTCATATCGATGTGAGATTTCAAATGGCATTTACACAGATGTATGAAATTGTTGACTATGTTCAATTGCTACTTGAAAAGAAGAGAAGAGTTGTTATAGAACATTTCAATTTAATTTATCCAGCCTTAGGAAGGAATGCCGATATAATTGTTGGCATTGGAGAAGAGATTATTATTGCGCGCCCAAGTCTATTTGGGCCACAACCAACTAGCATTTATAAAATTGTGCACGACTCTCTGCGCTATCGCAAAATGGCTCATTCTGCTGAGGAAGTGGTGGTTTCGATATTAACTAAGACCTTTAATATTTCGGAAGATGACTATTATTTTTCGGAGATACGAAATGGATTTGTCATTAAGTTTATGAAGAAACCCATAATAGATTTTGATAAGCTAGCAGAGTTAATTGACTTACGGATTGCAGAAAACCTTGAAATATCATATTATGATGAAAATCATATAATGATGGGTGATGAGATTATAGAGTGTGACGGTCCACGATTTCATATAAATAACACATCGGAGATAGAATCATTTACATTAGTAAGGGAATTAATGTACGACCCATACAGCAAAACATATTGTCTTATTGGCTTAGTTGACAATGAAGGTGGTGATATATTCAATAGAAACACCGAGTATTTCTTAACCAGAAAAGGTATTAACATCGAAACTGGTTATTGACATCAGCAATAAATAAAAAAAGCTACCTGTTGAATTTAAAGATTGACAGGTAGCTTTTTTAGCATAAAGTTGATCTGATTTACTGTTTGTATTTCGAAAAATCTGTATTTATCATACTTCCTGTTTCTGCAAGTGAATGATGAAATGCAAAACAGCTATATAGATCTTGAGGAATGTGACCTTTAACACCTAAATTAAGATACTCATGCAACAACGGTCGATAGTTGGGATGAGCACATTTTTCTATTAGCTCTTCTGCACGCCTCCTTGGCCCTTTACCTCTAAGATCGGCAACACCATACTCTGAAACCACAATTTTCACAGAGTGTTCATTATGGTCTTCGTGCGTAACCTTGGGAACTATGCAACTGATAGCACCATTTTTTGCAACCGAAGGAGTAAGAAAAATAGATAGATATGAGTTGCGTGTAAAATCGCCCGACCCTCCAATACCATTCATCATCTTGGTACCATTAACGTGTGTAGAGTTAACGTTTCCGAAAATATCAACCTCTATGGCGGTATTTAAGGAAATGATACCCAACCTACGTGCAAGACCTGGGTTATTTGAAATTTCGGAAGGTCTGAGAACGAGTTTATTTTTAAAGAAGGAAAGATCGTCATAAAACTTATTAAGTACTTCGTTGCTAACAGTTAGTGAACAACCACTAGCAAATGAGATATTGCCCTGCTGCATCATTTCGATTACTGCATCTTGTATAACTTCAGTATATACTTCAAAACGAGGTATTGCTGGATTATTTCCCATTGAACCTAATACAGCATTAGCAATATTTCCTACTCCTGACTGAATCGGTAAAAAATGTGCAGGAATTCTACCTGCTTTAAGTTCAGCAACAAAAAATTCAGCAACATTATTACCTATTCTTGCAGTTAAATCATCAACTGGGGCAAATCCACCACCTTCGGCTTCTTTATCTGTCTCTACTACATATATTTTTGAAGGATTAACCTTTACATATTCTAGACCAATACGGTTTTGAACTTCGTAGATGGGAATCTCACGTCGTTTTGGAGGATCTTGTAACTCATATAGATCATGCAACCCACGTAGTTTAGTAGGAACTTTTTTATTTAGCTCAACTATTACGATATCTGCTAATCTACAGATTGTTGGAGTTATACCTACACCCGATGTGGGAACAATTTCCCCAGTTTCTGTTACATCACAGGCTTCTATGATTGCTACATTTATTTTTCCAAGAAAACCATAACGTATCTCTTGCGCAATTTGAGAAAGATGAAGATCAAAGTAATCAAACTCTCCATTATTAAGTGCAATGCGCATATCTTTGTTTGTTTGATAGGGTGTGCGCATTTTAATTGCTTTTGCACGTGTCAACTCTCCGTCAATTGAGTCTCCAGTTGAAGCACCTGTAAATACACCAATTTTAAAAGGATTGCCTTTGGCATGTTCCTCTTTAGCTTTAGCAGCAATAGCTACTGGAACAACTTTAGGACATCCCGCATGAGTAAAGCCACTGAAGCCTACATTATCATTATCTTTCACAAGTGATGCCGCTTCTTCAGCGCTAATAAATTTTAATGCCATATTATCTAACTATATTAGTTTTATTAAATACTTAATTATTATTTAATTGATTTTTCACGTACATGGTACAAACTTAACTACTATTTGTTTAATACTTTCTCTTCAGAATTTCGCTATATATAAGACCTTTAACTAACTCGTTTCTGCTATTCTCACCAATAAGATCATTGATAATATCATTACCTAAAGCTTGATTATCATCAAATTCTGCCATTCTATTGTGAGATTCTGTGTCTTGCATGTATGTCTCACCTGTATCATTTACGTATATTGAAT
>DUUR01000305.1 GCA_012841425.1 Bacteroidales bacterium
CGTGAAAGCAATGAGCTACAAGATACACTTATAGACTCTTCTAAACAGGATTTAATAGATACTGAATCTTAAAATCCTGTTATTTTACCATACCCTACTATACTACCATACACCAAATGAGATTCCCATTAGTTTTCCTTGTGTAACTAACTCTGAATCTGAAGAAACAACTCTTAATTTACCTGCCACCTCTTCTAAGGACACATCTGATATGGTGTTTCCTAACTTGGCAACCATTCTTCCGAATTTACCTTCATTAATGAGACTTGCTGCATGTCCGCCTAACAGGGTTCCTAAGATTCTGTCGCTGGGCGAAGGTGATCCTCCACGTTGTATATAACCTAATACGGTTTCGCGAGTTTCATAACCAGTTTGCTCTTGTATTTCGCGTGCAAAATAAGTTGCTGGTCTTTCTTTGGTTGGTAATTCAACTCCTTCGGCAACTGCAACAATTGAGTAGGCTTTACCAATTTCCATCCGTTTATTTATCTTATCGATTATAACCTTCATGTTGTAACCAAGTTCTGGTAGAATAATTATGTCGGCACCACCGGCCATTCCGGCATATAATGTAATCCATCCGGCATGGTGACCCATAAGCTCAATTACCATTACCCTGCGATGAGAACTAGCTGTGGAGTGAAGCCTGTCTATGGCATCGGTTGCAATATTTACTGCTGTATCGAATCCAAAGGTTACATCGGTGCCATATACGTCGTTATCTATTGTTTTTGGCACTCCTATAACATTTAATCCGAGCTCAGAGAGCATCCAAGTAGTGCGCTGTGTGCCATTTCCTCCGATACACACCAAACAATCGAGCCCAAGCTCATTATATGCATCTTTAATTTTTTCTCTATCCTTTTCGTCAGGAGAGTTTATCATTTTACGAAACACCTTCTCACGTGCTGTTCCTAATATTGTACCACCTAAATTAAGAATTCCTGAGAGTGAAGCATCGGTTAGTTCAACAATATCTTTGTAAAGTAAGCCTGAAAAGCCATTTTGAATACCTATAACTTGCATTCCATATGCATTGATAGCTGTTTTGCCAACACCGCGAATTGTTGCGTTGATTCCTGGTGCATCACCACCTGAGGTAAGAATACCTATTTTCATTTTGTTATTCATACTATTTCTTAAATGTGTGTTATACCTTCTCTCACAAAGGAAGTAAAAAAAGATAGAATCTAAAGTAAAAAGTAATACTTTTTTTGAAGTATTGGTATTAAGATTTATTCTGCAGTTTTTTATATATAATTGAAGCAGCATTATCTGATGCACCTGGATTACCTAATTTTTGACGCATCTCTTCGTAATTGTTCAACATATTATGCCTGTAGTTTTTTACATGCAATATCTGCTTCAGCTCGGTGCGAATATTATCAACCGTAAAAGATGCGGCAAAGAGTTCTTTAACGACCTCGAAATTGCATATAAGATTGACCAGTGAAATATAGGGTATATGTAAGATGTTTCTGAAGCCCCATTGCGACAGTTTGGGAGCAGGCATATGATAACACACCACCTGGGGTGCATTAAGCAAGGCTGCTTCTAAGGTTGCAGTTCCAGAAGTTACCAGTGCGGCATCTGATTGTGCAAGTATGCGGTATGTTTGACCAGTGAGAACAGTAACTTCGGTTTTTGAAAGTATATTGTCTTTATAGAAACTGCTGTTGATACCTGGTGCACCTGCGACTATAAATTGATAGCCTTCGGAGTAGCCCTTTACGGCTTCCATCATTGTATTTATATTGCCCTTAATTTCCTGTTTGCGACTTCCTGCTAATAATGCAATTATTGGTTTGTTGGGGAGATTATTATGCTTTATAAAATCGCTGAAAGATTCGTCTTTATACTCTCTTTCGTTAATGGCATCTACTGTAGGGTTGCCAACATAATGAACTTTATAGTTGTGTTTTGCAAAGAATTCTACTTCAAATGGTAGAATACAAAGCATTTCGTCTACATACTTTTTGAATGATTTTACTCGATATTCTTTCCAAGCCCATACTTTGGGTGAGATATAGTAGTGAACAGGAATGCTGAGATTAGTTTTTACATATTTTGCTATGTTGAGATTGAATCCGGGATAATCTACTAAGATAACTACATCGGGATTATATTGTTTGATATCTTTTTTGCAAAGTGATAGATTTCTAAGAATGGTGCGCGAATTGAGTATAACAGGGATAATGCCCATGAAAGCAAGCTCGCGGTAATGTTTTACTAGTGTGCCGCCTACCGACTTCATAAGATCGCCACCAAAGAAACGGAATTCGGCATCTGGATCTAACTTCTTAAGAGACTTCATCAAATTGGATGCGTGTAAATCGCCCGATGCTTCGCCTGCTACAATATAATACTTCATAATTATATTATTTAAATTGAACTGACTATTATTCTCACAACTTTTATCTTATCTTCTTTCACCCCCCTATCTTCTCACATCCTCTATCTTTTTACAATTCAAACTCTTCTCATAGATCCCACTCCTTGAGCTCTTGGATCAGATCATAAGCAGTCATATCTATTTTAACAGGAACTGCTGCTGCATAGCCGTTTACAAGCGCCCACTCATCATTATTCTCGTTCTCACTTTCCCAATTCTCGAAATTACCTGTCATCCAAAATACGTCTCTCTCTACTCCGTCTTTTGAGCGTTGATATTCATTTACCCATTTACCTTGAGTTTGAGTTGTCATTTTGACACCTTTAACTTCACCAACTGGAACGTTTACATTTAAGCATACACCTTTGGGTAAGCCCTCTTTTAAAACTTTTTGGGCTAGCTTACGTGCTACTTTTTTTGTGGCGGTAAAATCGGCATCGGGTGTAAAGTCGCATAAAGAAAATGCAATTGAGGGTACATCAAATACGCAACCCTCTAAAGCCGCAGCAACCGTGCCAGAGTAAAGTACACTTATGCCTGCATTTGAGCCATGATTTATACCTGAAACAAGTAGATCGGGCTTACGGTTTACAAACATGTTTAGAGCTAGCTTGACACAGTCAACTGGTGTTCCGCTACACATATATGCAGTGAGCCCCTCTTCTTGATGATACACCCTGGCACGTATGGGATAAGAGGTGGTGATTGCGCTTGACATACCCGACTGATGAGAGTCGGGTGCAAAAACTATAATCTCTCCAAGACCTTTCATGGCTTCGGTTAATTCTTTTATACCTTTTGCCTGATATCCATCATCGTTGGTTATAAGTATAAGTGGTTTCTCTTTACTCATTTTATTTTTTGTTATCGTGTTTAATTTAGTGAATTACAAATATAATGAAAATAAGGCGTTTTTTAATTGTGATAAAAGTTACAATTTAATTAACTATCAAAACAATATAAAAATGTAGACCCTTTTTTCTTAACTTTGTCATTTAATATCTAAACATTAAATTTCTTATGAAAAGGATAAATATATTAATACTATTGCTTTGTGCCACTCTCTTGCTATCGCATAATGTGAAGTCAGAAGAGATTGAATCTACTAAAAATGTTATTGTTATGATTCCTGATGGAACTTCGATAGGGGTTTATTCTGCTGCTAGGTGGTTTAAGTTATATAATAATTTGGGCGAGGGGCTAATGATTGACCCTTATATAACGGGTACTGTTACAACCTTTTCGTCAAATGCTCCTATAGGAGATTCTGCACCTACAGGTTCTACTTATGCAACAGGTGTGTTACAGCAAACAGGAAATGTGGCAATTCACCCATTAGTCTCTGATAACGACATATTTGAAGTTGATGCTTCACGTTCTTATCAACCTGCAGCTACAATTTTAGAAGCATCTAAGATACTGAAGAATAAATCTGTGGGATTGGTGGTTACTTCTGAGTTCACTCATGCTACACCTGCCGATTTTTCGGCTCATTACTATGCTCGTGGCAACTACGATGTTATTGTACCACAAATAGCGTATCAGAATTTAGATGTTATGTTTGGTGGAGGCAACAGTTTGCTCACCGATGATATTATTAAGCATTTTAGCAATAATGGTACTACTCTGATACAAGATGATAAGGGTGAGCTATTAAATTATAATGGTGAGGGTAAGGTGTGGGCCCTATTCGGCAAGAGAGCTCTGCCTTATAACATCGACAGAAATCCCGATATGTATCCCTCAATTGCCGAGATGACCGATAAGGCAATTGATCTATTATCAAAAAATGAGAATGGTTTCTTTTTAATGGTTGAAGGAAGTCAGATTGACTGGGCTGCTCATGCTAATGATGCCGCCACAATAATTAATGAATACTTGGCTTTTGATGAAGCAGTAGGTAAAGCAATGGATTTTGCAATTAAAGATGGTAATACTACTGTATTGGTTTTATCTGATCATGGAAACAGTGGGTTTACTATAGGTTCTAACAGATGCCCTGGTTACGATAAGCTATCGATGGTGGATCTTTTTGAAACTGTTTCTGGAATTAAGCTAAGTGCAAATGGGCTTGAATCGATATTGATAAATGCAGAGCCAGATAGTATTAGGAGTGAATTTAAAAAATATACTGGTATTGATATAACCGATGAGGAGCTTGATATGCTTAGGGCATCTAAGAATTATCGTGAGACCGACTACACCAAAGTGGGCACAACTGTAAACCTTGCTCATAATATTGTAAATATTCTCAATTCGCATATGTGTTTTGGTTTTACAACTGGGGGGCATACTGGCGAAGAGGTGATAATGGCTGCATACCATCCTCAGGGTGATGTTCCTAAGGGTCATTTAACTAATCGAGAGGTTAACAAATACTTGCAAAAGGTTACGGGTATTGAAATATCTTTACAGGAACTGTCGGACAAAATATTTGTAAAGCATAGTAGTTTGTTTGAAGGCATAAATTATTCGATTGATAAAAGTGATCCTAAATTTCCTATTCTTAAAGTGATAAAAGGGAAAAACACTTTGGAGCTTAAAGCCTTTTCTTCTGTAGGGAAGCTTAACGGGAAAAGCTTCGACATAGGTTCTGTTATAGTTTATATTGATAAAAATGACACTTTCTATTTGCCAGAAAGC
>DUUR01000306.1 GCA_012841425.1 Bacteroidales bacterium
AGCAACAAAACAAGGGCAAAAATGGGCAAATTGGGTAAGCAACAGAAAACACCAAAACCCTGATTTAGTCATAGTTAACTACTTTTGATTGCACTTGTTTTCGGGGTCGTGTACCCGCTCCGAGTACCAAGTCATAGAACCCTGACTGATTATATCAGTTGGGGTTTTTCTATTAATAAACATCTAATTTTTCTAAAGCTTTCTCTATACTAATACCTTTTTTTAGCACAGGTAAAAAAAGATCTCCTTTCTTTTCGATTCTACTCAAAGAGTTTTTAATTGTAAAATCCTTAATTGAAAGATCATTTGTCAGTTCATCCCATTCTAGAGGCATAGAAACAGTAGCACCAGGTTTAGGCCTAGCACTATATACACTTGCCACAGTTTGTCCCTCTCTGTTTTGCAGATAATCAAGGTAAATTTTTGGTCCCCGTTTACTAAGCCTCCTTTCTAGAGAAGTTGTTTTGGGCAATCTTACTTGCACAATCTGCATTAACAGATGAGCAAAATCTTTAACCTGTTCATATTCATAATTGCCGCCCATTGGAACAAATATATGAATTCCGCTACTTCCAGAATTTTTACAATAACCTGGTATATCTGCCATATCTAATATTTCTTTAGTGACTTTAGCTGTTTCAATAACCTGTTTAAAATTGTTTTTATCAGAAGGGTCGAGGTCAATTATTAAATAGTCGGGCTTATTTGGTTTCTCTATTCTGTTGCTCCATGGGTTAAGATCAATACATCCTAAATTAATTAGGTATCCAAGTGTCTCTACATTATTGCAAACTATATACTCTATATATCTATTACTTGATTCAGAGAATATTGAAATTGTCTCCACCCACGATGGCGCATCTTTACCTGCATCTTTATGATAGAAGCTAGGTTTACTGATGCCATTTGGAAATCGGTGAAGCGATTGTGCACGATCTTTAAGATGAGGTAAAATATATTCATTAACAGAAAGGTAGTATTCGATTAGCTCCCCTTTAGAAATCTTCTCTTTTTCCCAATATAGCTTATCTATACTTGTGAATTTTAAATTAATCTCTTCCGATTTTGCATACTTAATCTCTTCTTTATCATAATTGCTCTTCGCTGCATTTTCTTTAATAACAGTTTTGTCTTTTGATTTTAAATCATCAATTGATAGATCTTCCCTAATTCCAATAAATACAGGATGCCTGAATCTACCTTCTTTAGTTAACTGAGTATATTTAATAGTTGCCACTATATGGGGGACAATCCAAGTAGGAGGCATATTAGTTTTAGGCTTTTCTTTAAATGGCATTTCTTTGGTTTCATAAGGCTGAAGAAGTTCGTGTATCTGTTTTAGCGTCTCTCCACTGAAGCCCGTGCCTACATGTCCTGAGTATTGCAACTCACCATTTATAAACCTGCCGAGTATTAAAGAGCCAAAATAGCCTCGGGAGCCTTTAGGTTCGGTATAGCCCACTATTACAGCCTCTTCGGACAGGTTGTTCTTTATTTTAAGCCAATTCTCACTCCTGTGGCCATCTATATATATACTAGATTTCTTTTTAGCCATTACTCCCTCGATGTTTGATTTTTGTATTTCATAATAAAAGTCTATGCCATTTCTATCAATATGATCGCAATATCTTATGGTTGCTGTTTCAATTAAAGCTTCCTTGAGCAATTCTTTCCTTTCTATCAGAGAAAGTTTTCTTGTACTATGCCCATTCAAGTAAAGGAGGTCGAACACTTGGAAAACTACAGGTGCATTTGGGTTGTCTGCAATATGTTGCAGCAATTGGAAGCTTGGCACACCTTTTTCGTTAAGCGCTACTATTTCACCATCAATGATCATACTATGATCTTGTTTCAATAAATCCTTCTGGATGTCTGGATATCTGTTCAAAAATGATATACCGTTACGTGAATATAGTTTCAGGTTTTCCTCATTACTTAAATCCGCTATTGCACGATAGCCATCCCATTTAATTTCAAAAATCCATTTCTCATCATTAAATGGTTCTTTACTTGATGTTGCCAGCATTGGTTTGATGTACTCATTCAACTTGGTGTTCCTTTCAGAACTAATTATAGGATTTTCTTTAGATTCACCATTTAGTAAATGGTCCTCTGCATCGTAATTTTCTTCAACTGCATATTTATCTTTATGCTTAATAAGAAGCCAAGCCTTTTTCTCTTTAGCATTTTTCATCTTAACTAAAGCAAACTCACCTTTAAGCTTATTCCCGTGCATTATAATTTTAAGAGAGCCTTTTTTTAAACCTTCCAATAGAATCGTTTCATTATCTTTGCTTTCAACCTTATTAAGAGGCTCATACACACCCTCATCCCATATAGTTACTTCACCAGCGCCATAATTGCCTTTGGGTATTGTTCCTTCAAATGAATGATAATCATATGGATGATCTTCAACCATTATTGCAAGTCGCTTATCCGCAGTATTTAAAGAAGGACCTTTAGGAACAGCCCAGCTCTTTAGCACTCCTTCCATTTCTAATCTAAAGTCATAGTGTAAATTTCGTGCATCGTGTCTTTGAATTACAAATATTAAAGCATCATTTTTTGAACCTTTTTTTTGCTTCGAAGACTTTTTATTCTGTTGAGGTTCTGAGGTCTTCCTAAAATCACGCTTATTCTTATATTCTTCAAGTGGAGTCATGAAACATTCTTTTTTGATTTTTGGAGGCTTGCTTTAAGTTTTTCCATCAAGTCAATTGTTTTTATATCAGCTTCTTTAGTCTTAGAAACCTTAAGAGGTTTGCCTTTAGCTTTCTTCTTAATTATTTTAAGAAGATCGGCACTGTATTGATCCTTAAATTGCTCTGTGTTAAAAGGCTCGGAGTTTTGCTCTATTAGTGAAATGGCCAATTTTAATTCACCTGGTTTAGTTTTAGCCTTCGGAACTTTAAGCTCTTCATATTCTCGGAGTTCCTCTGGAAATCGGATTTTATTTATAATAAGTAACTCTTCAAATGGTTTTATGATACCCATTATCTCTTTGTTTCTTAAAACAAAAGTTCCTACACCAACCATTTTTGTCTTTTTTAGAGCTTCAAATAAGAGAGAATATGCATTCTCTCCATGTTTTTGTGGTTCTAAGAAATATGGGGTTTCAAAATATACGCTATCTATTTCTTCCTCTTTTACGAATTGCTCAATAGAGAATATCTTGTTTTTCTCGGGGCTTGCTGCTTCAAAATCCTCATTTTCAAGTATTATATATCTATCTTCAAGTCTGTAACCCTTAACAATGTTTTCCCAATCAACTTCTTTGCCACTTTTATCATTCACTCTTTTATACTTTATGTTAGCTAGGTCTCTTCTGTCTAGCATATCAAGATCTAGTGAACTACTCTCTGATGCTGAATATAGTTTAATAGGTATGTTTACTAATCCAAATCCAATTGCTCCATTCCAAATTGATTTCATAAATCTATATTTTAATGACAACCTTAAGTGTCTGTATAATAAATAAAACATAAATTACGAGAATATAGCTCTGTGTAGAAATATCTATCACAAAATGCAGTCTATTATAAACTTTTTAAGTAATTTCGTGACAACTGATATATGCTAGACTAAATTTAATTAACAATATAAACTGAAAGTAAAATGAACAACCTTGAAACATCGTACATGGGAATCCTTCTAAAAAGTCCTGTTATCTTAGGTGCATGTGAACTGACATCAAAAAAAGATGTACTTAAAAGAGCAGAACAAGAAGGGGTTGGGGCTGTTGTATATAAGTCTATTTTTGAAGA
>DUUR01000307.1 GCA_012841425.1 Bacteroidales bacterium
GGAGGAATGATTGAGAAAGATGTTTATGGTAAATTTCGAGAAGAAGGCGAGAGCCAGTTAATTGACGATGAAATGAAGTCTGAATTTTTGCGTAATGAAACTATTTCTCAGCGTAACCCTCAATTGTCGATTAATGCAGGTTTAGGATTGTCTTACCCGTTGTATAGAGATTTAAAGTTGTACGGGAAAATTGGTGGAGCTTATTATTTTGACGCAAAAAATGATTATAAAACCATATACTCAGATAGCAAAATTGTTATGGATTTGAGCATTGGTATTAGATATGAATTCAAATAACAATAAAATAAATTAATTTATGAAGAAATCGATTTTATTTTCAGCTATTATAGGAGCTCTTCTCTTCATGACATCATGTTTAGGAGAAGTAAGTAGCAACTATGCTGATACTACTTTTGTTTATATTGACTCAGATGATATGGGTACGGTTTATGGAAAAACAATATCACCCATGGCACGAGTAATTATTTCTAATGAAATGATGTTGATGAATCCCAATACAATAAAAATTATGAGCTATAGCTGGGATGAAGAGAATGGTACAAGACCTATAATGCTATCGGGCCAATCGTATCAAGCCGATTATGTTACTCTTACAGGTGAGGTAGGAGATATTAATCACACATCTTTAAGTATAATTGAGATTCCAGAGGTTGAAGAGCCTTTGAGCTTTCTAGATTTTGCTGATCCCATATTTTCCAGTACAGCCGACTTTATGGGTGATAATTGGATCTTCCAATATGCTTACGAGGTGCCAAAAGGTCAGACAGCCTCTGTTCAGTTTTTTAAAAGAGACCCAGCTGCAGAGAATAGTTCAAATGTTTTCATCGACGTGCATCTTACTCATAGCGGAACTGCTACTGGTACAACCGTAGAAAGGAAAACAGATTATCAAGTACTTAATATGTCGGCATTAAGATATGAGTATTTGAATTCAGATATCGAAAAATTGGATATAAAATTTGTTTACCATCTGAAGGACAGAGCTGAGCCTATACAATCACCAACTTATAACATGTTGCTCAAAGAGAACTAATAAAAATTTAAACAAATTATTTTGCTGCAGCACCTCCAAAGGGTGTTGCAGTTTTTTTATATGTAGCTTATTCTCAATATTAAGCGGAATTAACTAACTTTGCATACGAAAATCAAATAATAATGTGGAGAGAAATTGTTGGAGTTGTTACGCAACTACTGGTAGCTACACCCAAAGCATGGAAGGATATATATCGCGAAAGAAGGTCTCAAGGTGAGTTCCTTAATCGTTATTTACACCCAATGTTTGGACTTATTGCTTTTACTTCTTTTATTGGCGGTCTTTTATTTTCTACCAATGGAAGTATAGAGAGTGCATTGAAGCAGGCAATAACAGGTGTGGTTGCTGTTTATGGTGGTTATTTCATTGCTTCTTACGTGTTAAACGAGACGGCAGAGAAATTTAGTTTAAAGAAAAATATGCCTATGTTCAAGAAGTATGTGGGCTTTTCTTCGGTAGTTATTTATCTATTGTATTTAATAATTCCATTTTTCCCCAATTTTATTATACTTTGGTTGCTTGCTATTTATACTATTCATCTGTTGTATACTGGTGCTCAGTATTATCTGAAAGTGGATAAGGAAAATCATTTGAACTTTACACTTTTGTCATCTGCGGTTATTTTATTTACACCAGCTGCTATAAGCCTACTTTTTTCTATTATAATTAAATAATGAAACAGTCTTCTATCAACATAAAAAATAAACGAGCCACATTCGATTATGAATTGGTGGAAACATTTACCGCTGGTATTGTGTTAACAGGTACAGAGATTAAGTCAATCCGCCTAGGCAAAGCTAGCCTTGTTGATACATATTGTTCTTTTGAAGGTAGAGGTTTGTGGGTTCGTAATATGCATATTGCTCCATATTTCTATGGAAGTTACAATAATCCAGACTCACGCAGGGACAGGAAGTTGCTGCTCAATAAAATTGAGTTGAAAAAAATTAGGCGATTGACCAAAGAAACAGGTTATACTATAATTCCTGTTAGAATGTTTATTAATGAAAAGGGGTTGGCAAAATTGGTTATTGCTGTGGCACGAGGAAAAAAGCAGTACGATAAACGTCAATCATTAAGAGAAAAAGAAGATAAGCGTTCTATGGATAGGATGTTTAAGAGGTAGAAAGTAATCTCTTTATTTGTTTTAGTGTTATCAATTAATTGGTTCTTATATAAGATGCAATTTAGCAAAAATATACTTATTCCTGCATTGAAGAAGTCTATTGCTACTTCATTGTGGTTGTTGAAGATGATTTTACCTATATCGCTTGTGGTAAGATTTCTTGGCTATTTTGGAGTCTTGGGCTATATGGCTGCTTATCTCGATCCTCTTTTTGTATACTTGGGTCTCCC
>DUUR01000308.1 GCA_012841425.1 Bacteroidales bacterium
AAATGCATCACGAGAAAAAGGTTAGAGATCATCTTACCTCTTTAAATATTGACAATTTTCTACCTGTACAAACAGAAATTAGACAATGGAGTGATAGAAAGAAGAAAATTGAGAGAGTACTAATACCTATGATGATTTTTGTTTATGTTGATACAGAAGAACAACAAAGAGTTATAAGATTACCCTCAGTTATTAGATATCTTGTTTTAAGGGGAGAGCATAAACCAACTGAGATACCTACTTCACAAATGAATAGTTTTATGTTTATGCTAGACAATTCTGAGAATCAGGTTAACTTTAGCTCAAACAATCTTCAGCCAGGAGAGAATATAAGAGTGATAAAAGGCTCTCTCACAGGATTAGAGGGCGAGTTGATTTATGTTGAAGGCAAGTCTAAGATTGCCATTAGAATTGAACAGTTGGGTTGTGCTGTTGTTGAATTAAAAGCATCAACAGTAGAGAAAATTTAATCATAGTAGCAATAAAATTGAGCCGTGATGGAGTAAGAAAATTCAATCAAAATAGTAAGTAAATTGAATCATAGCAAAGCACATATCTTTTCTAACCAGTATGAATCGATTTCATCAAATGAATTTAGCTGGTTACTATCTACATCAAGCACTGCAACTACGATATCATTGTGTTTTAAAGGAACCACAATCTCTGATCGGGATTGAGAACTACAAGCTATATGACCTGGAAATCTATCTACATCGGGCACAATAATTGTTTTAGCTTCCTTCCATGTACTACCACATACACCTTTACCAAAAGCAATTGATGTACATGCAATTGGTCCTTGAAAAGGGCCTAAGACTAGGCGATCTCCAATAACTCTATAAAATCCAATCCAAAAAAAGTCAAAAGCTTCTTTTAGTGCAGAAGTTATATTGGCCATATTTGCTATTAGATCTGACTCATCGGCAACTAAAGCTTTTAATTGTGGGTAAAGTGACTTATAAAGTTCTTCTTTTGAAACCTCTTCTGGTATATATAGATTTTCTCCCATAATATGAATTTAATGCAAAAAGTTGCGTTTCCATAATAAGGCAACGCAACTTTTTCTTATTTTATTTGCAAATTATATTTAGAAATTAATTAGCCTGTTCTTGTGCCTCTTTTATCATTTTGGCATTAGGTAAAATATAAACTTCTACTCTGCGATTTTCTGCTCTCCCAGCGACTGTACTATTATCAGCAACTGGTTGTTTAGATCCGAAACCTTCATAAGACATACGAAGACCAGAAACTCCTTTTGAGCTTAAATAGCTGTAAACAGACTCGGCACGTCGTTCTGAAAGTGGATTATTAATTGCATCACTTCCTGAACTATCGGTATGACCATAAATCTCAACATCTGTATCGGGATTGTTTTGGAGTGAAGTAGCAAACTTATCAAGTGAAGAACGTGAGGCAGAACTTAAAGTACTTGAATTAGTAGCAAAAAGAATACCTGATTCAAATGTTACCTTTATTGCTTCTCCTTCGTTTACTTTTTCTACTTGTGCTCCTTCAATCTGCTCAAGCTCGGCTGCTTGCTTGTCCATCCTATTGCCAATAATGGCTCCTGCTGTACCACCTAGTATTGCACCAATGCC
>DUUR01000309.1 GCA_012841425.1 Bacteroidales bacterium
AATATGAACGAACATCAGCTTGCCATAGCCGAAACCACCTTTGGAGGTCGTTCGGAATTGGCAGACTCAACTGGCATAATGGATTATGGCAGTTTGATTTACATAACTCTACAACGCGCAACAAATGCTCGCGATGCAATAAAAGTGATGACCAACTTAGTTAACGAGTATGGTTATTATAGCGGTGGAGAGTCTTTTTCGATTGCCGATCCCAACGAGGTTTGGGTTATGGAGATGATAGGAAAAGGTACTGGAAACAAAGGTGCTGTATGGGTGGCTGTTCGCATCCCCGACGATTGTGTATCGGCGCATGCAAATCAGGCGCGTATACAACAATTTCCGTTAGATGACCCAGACAATGTTTTATATGCACCTGATGTAATCGATTTTGCACGTGAAAAAGGATATTACACAGGTAGTGATGCCGACTTTAGCTTTGCTCAGGCATATGCTCCTCTTGATTTTGGAGCAATGCGTTTTTGTGAAGCCCGTGTATGGTCGTTCTTCAACAATGTAAACAAAGATATGGGCCAGTATGTAACTTATGCACAGGGCAAGACAACCGAACCTATGCCATTATACATTAAGGCCGATCGCAAGCTAAGTGCACAAGACATACAAAATCTTATGCGCGATCATTACGAGGGTA
The DNA here is from genome assembly GCA_012841425.1 of Bacteroidales bacterium. GTDB lineage: Bacteria > Bacteroidota > Bacteroidia > Bacteroidales > Dysgonomonadaceae > Proteiniphilum. The sequence continues at coordinate 650 of DUUR01000309.1, forward strand.
CAGAGCTCGATTGGAGATTTGATGTAGGAGCAGGTCCTTTTAATTCTCCCTACAGATGGTCGCCCTTAACATACGAAGTTGATTCTGTTGAGTATTGTAACGAAAGACCTATTGCAACTCAGCAAACAGCATTCTCATTTGTTGCTCAAATGCGTTCGTGGTTGCCAGATGAAATAGGCGGAATCTTATGGTTTGGTATTGATGATGCAGCACAAACAGTATATTATCCGTTTTATAGTGGACACAATATAGTGCCTCATGAAATGGCTGCAGGTAATGGCGATCTTCACAACTTCTCGTGGACATCTGCTTTTTGGATTCACAACTGGGTATCTAATATGGTATATACTCGTTATAGCGATATGAGCGAAGATATGAAAAAGGTTCAATCTAAACTCGAGAGCACCTTTGCATCACAACAACCACAAATAGAAGAAAAAGCTTTAGCATTGCATAAGCAATCGAGCGAAGAGGCTGTTAAGTATCTAAATGCATATACAAATACACTGGTTGAAGAAGGAATGGCCGAATGGAAGAAACTAGGCGAATACCTGATGGTTAAATATGTTGATGGAGTAATTAAACCCGAAGTGAATGGAGAGTTTAAGAAAAATCAATATGGACAACCCGCAAATCCTATCAGACCAGGATATTCAAATGAGTATTATCAGAAGATAATTGATCAAACTGGCGATAAATATAAAGTTATACCAGTTGAGTAATTTTTTAATTAAGGCTAAATATAAATTAAGAAAAAACATAACACAATAAACTATATGGAAGATGAAACTTTATTAGCACAAGTTACACGCAAAGCCAATACATGGCTTGAAGGTAATTATGATGCAGAGACAAAGGCTGAGGTGCAGCTAATGCTAGATAATACAGATAATAAAGAGTTAATTGACGCATTTTACAAAGACCTTGAATTTGGTACTGGTGGCCTAAGAGGTATCATGGGTGCAGGAAGTAATAGAATGAACATCTATACTGTTGGCACTGCAACTCAGGGACTTGCCAACTATCTAAAAAAGGAATTTGCTGCTCTTGAAGAAATAAAAGTAGTAATTGGACACGATTGCAGAAATAACAGTAGAAAATTTGCAGAGGTAGTTGCTGACATCTTCAGTGCAAATGGCATTAAAGTATATCTTTTTGAAGAGCTGCGCCCAACGCCTGAGGTTTCGTATGCAATAAGAAAACTGGGTTGTCAGAGCGGAGTTATGATAACTGCTTCACATAACCCCAAAGAGTATAATGGTTTTAAGGCCTACTGGAATGATGGTGCACAGGTGTTGGCACCTCACGACAGAAATATTATTGCTGAGGTTAACCGTATCAAGAGTAACGATGAGATTAAATTCAATAAGAATAGTAAACTTATCGAGATTATAGGTAAAGATATGGACAAAGCGTTTATTGAGGAAGTAAAGAAGCTTGTTCTTTCTCCTGAGTCAATTGAACGTAACAATGATATAAAGATTGTATATACACCCATACATGGCACTGGTGGCAAGCTTATACCCGATGCTTTAAGAGCAATTGGATTCACCAATATTATTAATGTTCCCGAGCAGGATGTTATAAGTGGAGATTTCCCAACCGTAATATCTCCTAATCCCGAAGAGCCAGCTGCTTTAAACCTTGCAATAAATAGAGCAATTGAAACAGATGCCGACATTGTAATGGCAACCGATCCTGATAGTGACCGTATTGGCACTGCTATTCGTGACGATAAAGGAGAATTTATACTTGTAAATGGTAATCAAACATTTCTGCTTTGTCTATATTATTTAATGACTCGCCGCCAGGAGCTAGGGTTACTAACAGGTAAGGAGTTTGTAGTTAAGACAATTGTAACAACTGAATTGGCAAAAAAAATTGCAGATATCAAGGGCATAGAAATATATGATAGCTATACAGGCTTTAAATGGATTGCCGAGATAATACGCAGAAACGAAGGAGTCAAAAAATATATTGGAGGTGGTGAAGAGAGCTATGGCTTTCTTGCAGGAGATTTTGTACGCGATAAAGATGCGGTATCTGCTTGTACTCTATTTGCAGAAATAGCAGCATGGGCCAGAGATAATGGTAAAACCGTTTATGAGTTGCTACAAGATATTTACCTTGAGTATGGATACTCTAATGAGGTTGGTATATCATTAGTTCGCAAAGGTAAAGAAGGTGCCGATGAAATTGAAGCAATGATGAAGAATTTCAGAACAAGCCCACTAACATCATTAGGGGGCTCGCCAGTATCACTAATTAAAGACTTTGGGAAGCTAGAGGGTATCGACTTTGTAAGTAATGAGAATATTGTTCTTGAGATGCCAACAACTTCAAATGTTATTCAATATTTTACTGAAGAGGGAACTAAACTTTCTATCAGACCTTCGGGAACTGAACCAAAAATTAAGTTTTATATTGAGGTTACAGGTTCGGCAAAAACACGCGAGGAGTTGGCGCAAGCAAAAATAAAAACAGACGAAAAAATAGATGTCATCAGACAAGAGCTGGGGATATAAAAAGAAGAAAAACAACAAATAATGAGACGAAAATTAACGATTGCATTGGTTGCGCATGATCATCGCAAGGCAGATATGGTTGAATGGGTTATATTTAACTCAGATTTCCTGTCGGAGCACCATCTTGTATGTACTGGCACCACTGGTAGCTTGGTTCGCGAGGCATTAAACAGAGAGGGTGTAAACCCGGAGATAACAATAATGAATTCGGGACCAATGGGTGGTGATGCAGAGATTGCCGCTAAAGTAGTTAGAAAAGAAATAGATTTGGCTGTATTCTTAATTGACGATCTTAATGCACAGCCTCACGAAGCTGATATTATGATGTTGCTTCGTCAGTGTCGTGTACATAATATACCCATTGCTTGCAATAGATATAGTGCCGATTTAATGATAACTAGCTCGATGTGGGACGATAACACTTATATTCCATCTCCTCCCCGATATGAGAAGTTTGATAGAGATGGATGGGACGCACAGACTAAATAAATAGTTATAAAGTAAATAACAGTTTACAAGTCTTGTTATCTTAACTTTATATATAAAATTATCAGCCCCTCAATTGCATATAAGCAAATGAGGGGCTGTTTTATATAATATCCAGAGTAGTTGATTCAGCTAAACGGTTTAAATTTACACTACTTACTAAACGGTCTAACCATACTTTTCAACTGGGTTCAACTTACTAGTTAAACAATTTACACCTATTTAGTTAACTAAGTTTAGCTCTTCCAATATATGTGATGCATTCATAACCTTATCCAACATGTATATGGTATAAACAATATCAACACTTATCATACGTTGCATTTCGGGTTCAAACAATATATCGCCACTCAGCGATTCCCAGTTGCCATCAAAAGCCAAACCAATGAGTTCGCCTTTAGAGTTAATAACTGGGCTACCCGAATTGCCTCCTGTAATATCATTTGTAGAAAGGAAGTTAACCCTCAAGAGACCATTTTCGTCGGCATATTGTCCAAAGTCGCCACTACGTATTTCATCAAGAATATAATCTTGCACATTAAACTCTGGATCTCCTGGTTTTTGTTTTTCTAAAACACCTTTGTATGTAGTAAAATAATCATACCAAACACCATCTCTTGGTTTATATCCCTTCACGGTTCCATAGCTTAAACGTTGTGTGAAGTTGGCATCAGGGTAAAATGTTTTATTAGAATCCATTTCAATCAGTGCAGCCATAAATTCACGTTCACTACGCAATATATTTTCATAATAAGGCATCATCAACCCCGATAGTTCATACCCCATATCAGTACTAGACAACGCTAGCTCCATTGCTGGGTCTTTTGTTAGTATCTGAGTATCGGCAGTTTGAAGGAGTAGCAATAGCTCTTCAAGGGATGTAAACTGAGTGTTTTCAAACAGCCAATCGGCATACTTCTCGTAATCACTATCAAACTCGTCGTTTATCTTATTATAAATATCTGGATGGAATTCCTCTGGAACTCGTTCTGCATAAAGAGACAACAGTCTGGGCAACACCTTTTTATCTAGCACTGGCTCATAATTTTTATACGACTCAATTAGCCTTTCATTAATAAATGCCTTCTTGTCATCTTCTGTGCCATCAGTATCAAACTGAAGAATCGTTTTTGCAAAACGGATAAGCTCAATACCGTTATTAAAAGTTTCTAAGAAATATGTAGTATACTTTGCCAAGTCGTTAGACTCTGTATAAGCCTCTTCAAGTGTAGTAAGAGTAGTACCATACTTCTCTTTAGCTTCATTGTTTTTGCTAATCCACTCATTCAAGCGAGCTTCAACTTTTTCTTTTTCTTTAATTACACCAAGATTAGATATTGCCTCATTCATACCCATAGAGTTTTTCCAATAGTTAGAACTACCCGCATACTTATTGGCATATTTAATTCTGATGGTATCGTTCTGTGTCATAGCGTCCCACCAGATATCTTGCTTCACGCCGCGAACTTCAACGCGAGGGGCGTTCTCCGATTCAACACGCTGATTTATACCCCATGACGACAAGTAACGTTGTGTGCTGCCTGGATAACCAACTGTCATTGCATAATCGCCATCCTTTACACCAGCCAACGAAACAGGTACCACATATTTAGGCTTATAGGGCACATTGCTCTCGCTATAATTTGCTGGATTATTATCCTTATCGGCATAGACTCTAAAGACAGAGAAATCGCCTGTATGACGAGGCCACATCCAGTTATCGGTATCACCACCAAACTTACCTACCGATTGAGGAGGAGTAGCCGAAAGACGCACATCTCTAAACACATCATAAAGGACTACATAATATTTATTTCGCGAATAAAATGGAACAACCCTAGCGTTAGTAAAAGGATCATACTCGTATTCTTTTATCAGCTCATTTGATAAAGAATCGATAGCAAGCTCCATTTGAATCTCACTTAAAACAGGTGGTATATGTGGAAGAATCTTATCTGTCACATCCTCCATAGAACGAAGAAACGCAATAGTTAGACCGTCGGCATACAACTCTTCTTCCATATTCTTAGCAGCAAAACCATCCTTAAGGTAATCATGCTCAACAGCACTAAGCCTTTGAATTGCCCCAAAACCACAATGGTGATTAGTGAAAATTAGTCCCTGTTCCGAAACCGCAACACCCGTACATCCACCACCAAAAATTACCACTGCATCTTTAAGTGAAGGGTTATCTTCGCTGTAAAGACTATTTATTGGAAAAGTAAATCCCAATTCCTGCATTCTTGCAATACTCTCACTGTTTAGTTCTTTCAAAAGCCACATTCCTTCATCGGCTTTAGCCATAAAGGACACACAAAATATTGCAAGCAATAAATAAAGTTTTCTCATTATAAATTATTCTAATGTATATATTTGATTTTTATTTGAACTTCTATGTAACTTCTCTTACATCCTATATCTTAAATCTTAAACAATCTTATATGTCTTATGTATTTATGCCTTATATCTTAAATGTCTGTCTTATCTAACTTAGATCTTATATCTAACTAACATTCAAATAACATCTATCCAAAATACTTACCTATAATAGGCCATTCTTTTAGTGGCAACTCTTTTTTAACTATAACACTTAAATAAAGTAAGATGCAAGCAGCCCCAATAAACAACCGTAGCCATAAATTAGTTACAAACTGCATTGACGCAGCAATACCACCAAAAAGAATCATTGACAAGGTAAAAAACCCAGCAGCCGATTTTAAGTTATATGGTATAGGATATTTCTTCTGACCCACTACATACGAAATAATCATCATAATTAGGTTTGCAAAAAACGAAGCCCATGCACACGCCATATAGCTGTATTTTGGAATAAAGATCACATTTATCGCAATGGTTATAACAAAACCGAAAGTAGACATATATGCACCCCACCTAGTTTGATCTGTGAGCTTATACCAGAGCGAGAGATTAAAATAAACACCAAAGAAAAGCTCACCCAGCAATACTATCGGCACAACTTTTAGTCCCACATGATACTCAGGTGGAATCATAAACTTAATAATATCTATGAAACCTGTAGTTACCAAAAATATAAGTAGCCCAAATATTAAAAAGTATTTAGTAGCATCACTAAACGAGCGCTTCTCGTCTATATCTCCTCTACTCCTAGAAAATATAAAAGGCTCAAAAGCATATCTAAATGCCTGCGTAAACATAACCATAATAATGGCAATCTTAAAGTTTTGTCCATATATACCCAACTCTGTAAATGCATTAGCCGTATCGGGATAAATCTTAGGGAAAATAATCTTGTCAACTGTTTGATTGAGTATTCCGGCAATACCTAGTATCAAAATAGGGAAAGAGTATTTAAGCATCCTTTTTAGAAGCTGAGGATCGAATTGAAACTTAATCTTCAACTCCGGAGACACTAGCAACAGCTGAATAACAGAAGCAGCAAGATTAGAGATAAGTATATAATCTACTCCTCTGTTGATATCAAACCACGCAAAGCTATTAGGGAATACGGTTTGAAGGAATGGACATAATAGAAAAAAGAAAAGATTAAACAGTATGGTAAGTACAACATTAATTATCTTTATCAGTGCAAACCGTTTTGGCCTTTTCTTGAATCTTAAGTTGGCAAACGGAATAGTACCAATAACATCAACGCACAAAATAACCACAAGCAGTAGCAGATAATGTGGTTTAAAATCTATTCCACCCAAGGCAAACGCCAAAGGTTTTAGAAACAGAAATGATATTACAAAAAAGAGCAATGTTGTAGAGGCAATACTTATAAAAGAAGTAGAAAACACCTTAACTGGGTCATTATCTTTATTGGCAAACCTAAAAAAGCCAGTTTCCATGCCGTAGGTTAAGATAACCTGCAGCAGCGCCACCCATGCATAAAAATTTGTGAGAATACCAATATCCGAAATCCTTGGCAACGCAAAAGCCCAATAGAGCGATAACAACCAACTGAGTAGCTTTGGAAGAACACTACCCATACCATAAAAGAGAGTCTCTTTTGCCAAAGATCTCATTCCGCTTGACATATACTTTCCGAATTTTAGATATATAGAAGATTGATTATCAAAAGTGATTACAAAAGTACAATATTTACGCTAAGGAAGCACCCATAAGAGCATCAATTATCTATCTTTAAGAAGAATGATTGTCAAAATATCAAAAAAAACCGTTACTTTGCACTTTGAAAATAAAAAACGATATTTAATTAATAATTTATTATATGCATGTATACTCAAAACATGCACAATTAAGCTATGGCACAAGAAGAAGTATTCAAGAAATTAATATCACATAGTAAAGAATATGGGTTTGTTTTCCAGTCCAGTGAAATATACGACGGATTAAGCGCCGTTTATGACTACGGACAAATGGGGGTTGAGCTCAAAAACAACTTAAAAAAATATTGGTGGGACAGCATGGTGCTACTACACGAAAATATTGTAGGCATTGATTCTGCAATATTTATGCACCCAACCATCTGGAAGGCATCTGGCCATGTGGATGCGTTTAACGATCCATTGATTGATAATAAAGATAGTAAAAAGAGATATCGCGCCGATGTACTTATCGAAGATCACCTAGCTAAGTTAGATGACAAGATTGATAAAGAGGTTCAGAAAGCCGCAAAAAGGTTTGGCGAAACATTTGATGAGAAGATGTATCGCGAAACAAATCCTCGTGTTGTGGGATATCAGAGCAATCGCGACGAGATACATGCTCGCTTTGCAAAAGCTTTAAATGATAATAATCTGGATGAATTAAGACAGGTTATTGTGGACTGTGAAATTGCGTGTCCTATTAGTGGAACTAGAAACTGGACCGAAGTACGTCAGTTTAATCTAATGTTCTCTACCGAGATGGGTGCCACTTCAGAGGGTGCAATGAAGGTATACCTTCGTCCCGAATCTGCTCAAGGTATCTTTGTGAATTACCTCAACGTTCAAAAAACAGGGAGGATGAAGATTCCTTTTGGAATTGCACAGATTGGTAAAGCATTCCGTAACGAGATTGTTGCACGTCAGTTTATCTTCCGTATGAGAGAATTTGAACAGATGGAGATGCAATTCTTTGTGCCACCAGGTGAAGAGCTTGAATGGTTTGAGCACTGGAAGAAACTAAGAATGGAATGGCATCAATCGTTAGGCTTTGGTGCTGAGAAATACAGATTCCACGATCACGACAAACTTGCTCATTACGCAAATGCAGCTACCGACATAGAGTATGAGATGCCATTTGGCTTTAAAGAAGTTGAAGGTATTCACTCCAGAACAGACTTCGACTTAAGTCAACACGAAAAGTTCTCTGGCAAGAAATTACAATATTTTGATCCAGAACTAAATAAATCATACACACCCTTTGTAGTCGAAACCTCAATTGGTGTAGACCGTATGTTCCTGTCAATCCTGGCCGGTTCGTATTGCGAAGAGGAGCTCGAGAATGGCGAAAAGCGTGTATTGCTAAAGTTGCCTCCAGCACTTGCACCGGTAAAACTTGCCATACTGCCTCTTGTTAAGAAGGACGGACTCGCAGAGAAAGCTCGTGAGATAATGGATGATCTTAAATTCAACTTTGCTTGTCAGTACGACGAAAAAGATAGTATAGGAAAACGCTATCGTCGCCACGACGCAATTGGCACTCCTTTCTGTGCAACTATAGATCACCAGACTCTAGAAGATAACATGGTTACGATAAGACATCGCGACACCATGGAGCAAGAAAGAGTTGCTATAAGCGATCTGCAACAGATAATTGTAGAGAAAACAGAAATGAAAAGCTTGTTGAAAAAACTATCAAAATAAAACCACGAAAATGAAAAAACAACCACTATTTGTTATTCTGCTATTATCAATCTTCCTTTTTTCATCCTGCGATGATAAGACAGAAACTGTTGACGACCGCTGGAAGATTGAAAATGAAACTCAATTTAATATTATTGTCGATGATCCTGAATATAAAAAGTTAAACTCACTAGCAGGAAACGGCTTTATAATGTATAAGGTTCTTAAAACCGGTACGGGAGATAGATCTCCAGCTTTCAACGAGCAGGTAAAGGCTCTTCATTTCGGCTGGTATAAAAATATATGGACAAAACCCGACACGTTTACAGACGAGAAAGGAAACTTCATTACAAATAAAATCGATTTTGATAAGGCCAATAGAGATAGAGCACGCACGTTTTACGTAAACAATAATATTGAAGGTTTTAGAACTGCTCTACAATATATGAAAGAAGGTGATAGATGGGAGATATGGATACCCTGGAAGTTAGGCTTTGGAGCCGTGGGCGACGGCCCAATTAAAGGATACTCAACTTTGGTATTCGAAATTGAATTGGTAGAAATAGTAAATAAATAAATATTTAGATCACAAGCTCAGCAGAAACTGCTCAATTGCGCCTCTAACCTGAGCGCGAG
>DUUR01000310.1 GCA_012841425.1 Bacteroidales bacterium
GAAATTGCAGAATCGAGTTGAATTCAACCCCTAAATCCAAATAGTGAAGAAAAGCGTCCTTTTTATGTCCCACATTCACAAATGCTGCGTTAAGGGCAGGCATAAGTTTTTTAACTTTGCCCATGTAGATGCTCCCAACCGAAAAAGACTCATTTTGATTTTCCTGCTGTAGCTCAACTAATTTATTATCCTCGAGAACAGCAATCGTAATTTCTTTTGGCTTAACATCTACAACAAGTTCGCTTGTCACAATTGTTCGTTTTAAATGTTTTAATAATAATTTTCAGTATTCTGTCGTCACAACAGAAAAAGTTCTCTCTTGAACTTTATACTTATTTATAAACAAAGAACAAACTTATCACCATAAAGGTTTTACAATAAGTTTGTTCCTGTATATTTTTAAACAAAGATTACAGGTTTATTTTTTCTTCTTGTGCCTGTTCTTTCTTAATCTTTTCTTTCTTTTGTGGACAGACATTTTATGTCTTTTCCTTTTTTTTCCGCTTGGCATGCTTTAATCTCCTATTAATTAAGTTAATCTACTTTTACTTTTTTCACCTGACCTACAAATGTTTTTGAAGGCTTGAAAGCTGGTATATTGTGTGCAGGTATAATTATTGTTGTGTTTTTTGAAATGTTACGAGCTGTTTTTTGAGCTCTTCTTTTAACGATGAAGCTACCGAAACCTCTTAGATAAACGTTCTCATCATTAGCTAATGAATCCTTCACAACATCCATAAAAGATTCAACTGTAGCTAAAACTGAAGCTTTATCTACACCTGTCTTTTTTGCAATCTCGTTTACAATATCTGCCTTAGTCATTTTATTTATATTTATATTTATATTATTAATAATTACACCATCTACTGTTAGTAAAATTTTGGACTGCAAATATATAGCTTTTTTTTCATCCCTAAAAATAAATATATGTAATTTTTTTTCTTTTCTTACTTTTTAAGTGATAATCGTAAAATATAGTATATAAAAGCAAAAGACATTGATTAATAAATACAATAGAGTAGATCAAGTTGTGTAATATTGAAATAATTATTAATTTTGTTTCACAGCGATATGCTGTATATAAAACCATAAAAGTTATAGATATGTCTGTGAACAAAGTTATTTTAGTAGGAAACGTGGGCAAAGACCCTGAAATGAAGTATTTTGATAATGATAACGCTGTAGCAAACTTTTCAGTTGCCACTAACGAAAGAGGTTATACAACGACAAATGGAACACAGGTACCAGATAGAACAGAGTGGCATAATGTTGTATGTTGGAGAGGACTAGCACAAATTGCTGAGAGATTTGTAAAAAAAGGCACGTTAGTATATATAGAAGGAAAGATTCGCACCCGCTCATATGACGACCAAAGTGGAGTTAAAAGATACGTAACTGAAATAGTTGCAGACAGTCTAGAATTATTGAGCCGTAAAGCAGGAGGTGAATATGAACCCAACGCTCCCAAAGCCGAGCCTGCACCTCAGAATAGTCCTCAAAAAGATTTTGATGATGTTTCTGATATTGATGATTTACCATTTTAATTAATAAAATCGCCACTTGGACCCTGACCCCTTATTATCATCCAACTCAATACTGCTGGCTTATATTCCAGCTCTGACAGACTATGCATTAATAGTTTTGCTATTTCTACTCATAATTATTAATGCAATAGTCTCTGGATCGCAAATAGCACTTTTTAATCTAGAGAAGAAGCTTCCCGACAACCTAAATATCTCTGAAGAAAACAGAAGGATTAAGGTAATGAATCTTCTTAAAAAGCCTGAAAAGTTAGTATCCTCTTTAATATTAACCTACCATCTTTTAAATGTAACGATAACCGTTTTTACTATTTACCTGCTCAATAAACTACCTTATTTTGCAGCAAATATAAGAGAAACACTCATATTAGAAGTTCTAATTGCAGTATGCTTGATTCTATTTTTTATAGAATTCTTACCAAAACAAATCGCGGCAAGAAACCCATTACGATTTGCATTAAGAAATATTGCAATAATAAGTAGCATTAATAGAATCATTAGTCCCATTTCATCACTTCTAAGCAAGCTTGGGTTATTAAACAAAAGTAACATACCAAGCCTTTCTAACGTATTGTACGACAAAGAGCTTTCTGAATCGGAAGAACTTTCTCGTGAGCAAGAAAAAGAAATGCTTGAAGGCATCATAAGATTCAGAGATAAAAATGTAGACGATATAAAAGTATCAAGGGGTGATATGATAGCTATCAACATCCAATCACCTTTTGCAGAAGTAATTGGATTTATTGTAGAAGCTGGATACTCTCGAATACCAGTATTTGAGGAAACTCCCGATCACATAAAAGGTATTCTTTACGTAAAAGACCTTCTTCCACATATAGGAAAGCCCCGTAACTTCAAATGGCAATCTCTTATCCGATCGGCGTATTTTGTACCTGGCACCAAAAGAATTGACGATCTACTAGAAGAGTTTCGAGCCAATAAAATCCATATGGCAATTGTTGTAGATGAATACGGTGGCACGTCGGGTTTAATTACAATGGAAGATATTCTCGAAGAAATAGTTGGTGATATCAGCGACGAATATGACGAAGAATATCCATTGTATACAATTGCAACAGATGGCTCCTATATATTTGAAGGCAAAACTCCCTTAGATGACTTTCTTAAAATCACTAATTTACCCGAAAAGGACTTTGAATTAATAAGCGATGAAGTAGACACACTTGCTGGTTTACTACTGGAACTTAAAGGTGACTTCCCAAAACGAAAAGAACACTTTACTTATAAAAAGTATAAATTTCAGGCTGAGGAAATGAGTAAAAAGCGGATTTTAAAAGTACGTTATTTCCCAATTTGATTATGCTTGTCAGAAAAGAAAACTTCAGCAATGGTGGTCTAATGGGTATTTGGAAAATGGATGAGACTATAGATGAACTCATTAATCTTTTCCCAGACCAAGCTAGAGCTGATGCCGAAACTAGTATAAACAATATAGGATCAAACCGTAGAGCTCTCGAGCTCCTAACTACCCGAATTACATTGATTCAACTCTTGGGCAGAGCAACAGTAATATTAAATAGAGACGATGGAAAGCCATACCTGAAAGACAACTCATATCAGATAAGCATTTCACACACAAAAGGTTATGTAGCCATTCTGCTCCATAAAGATTGCCCTGTTGGTATTGACATAGAAACCATCTCAAACAGAGTTGAAAATATTGCTCACAGATTTATATCTGATAAAGAGTATATCAACCCAAATAAAAAAACAATACACCTCCTACTTCACTGGTCTACAAAAGAATGCCTTTATAAAATAATAAATGAACAAGGGGTCGATTTCAAACAACAACTCCATGTAACTCCGTTTGAGCCAACCTCTTCGGGAATAATTGATGCACAGGAATCAAAAACCCAAGCAAAACAAACATTTAAACTCAATTACGAAGTTCACCCCTCTTATGTACTCACCTGGGTAATAGACACAAAAAACGCTCCAGGATTTCCGGAGCGTTCTTAGACTAAAAATATCTTATCAGATTTTATTGTACTGTAAGTGACACACGTTTAAATGACAACACTTCAAGTTCTTTATCATTTTCTTTCAAAAACTGTTCAACAGTTTTCTTAGGGTCTTTCACGTAGTCTTGTTGAAGCAGGGTAGAATCTTTATAGAACTTTTGAAGAGAACCCTCAGCAATTCTATCAAGCAAGTTTTCGGGCTTACCCGACTCTCTAGCTTTTTCACGAGCAAAATTAAGCTCTTTTTCTTTTACTTCTGCAGGAATACTATCAGCTGTAATAGCAATAGGGTTCATAGCTGCAATCTGCATAGCTACATCCTTTGCTACTTGCTCATCTTCAACAACCTTATTGAACCCAACTATAGTTGCCAATTTATTACCTAAATGGATATACGACGTTACAAAAGGAGCAGAAACTTGCTCATAAAAACCTAGTTCCATTTTCTCACCCGTAGCTGCCATTTTATCAGTAATAACTTGCGAAACAGTTCCATTAGGAAGTTCAATAGCTAGCAACTGATCAAGTGTTTCAGGCTTATTAGCAATTGCAGCATCAAGAATCTGCTCAGTAAGAGCTATATAGTCTTCATTCTTTGCCACAAAGTCGGTCTCGCACTGCAGAGCTACAACAGCTGCAAAGCCACCATCTACCTTTGCCAGAACACATCCTTCCGATGCTTCACGGTCTTCGCGTTTAGCTGCTACTGCTTGTCCTTTTTTACGGATGATCTCCATAGCTTTATCGAAATCACCGCCTGCCTCATTAAGTGCGTTTTTGCAATCCATCATACCTGCACCTGTCATCTTGCGTAGGTGCTGGATATCTGCCATTGTTACTGCCATATTATAAAATATCTTTTTTAATTATTATTCGTCAACCTCTTCGTCCTTAGCAAACTTGCTAACAACAGCTGCCTTCATCGCTTCAGAATCTTCTTTCTTTACACGCTCTTTTCTTGCAGCTTTTGTTTTACGCTCTCTACGTGGTGTTGAATCTTCTGATTGCTCTTCTGCGGCTGCAGCATCAGCTCTCTCCACTTTGCGTTCTTCTAACCCCTCTTTAATACTATAGCAAAGAACACTCATGATTAGGTCTATTGCGTTTGTAGCGTCATCATTTGCTGGTATTACAAAATCAACATCTTTAGGATCAGAGTTTGTATCAACAATTGCGAATACAGGAATCCCTAAACGCTGTGCTTCTCTAACAGCAATTTGCTCTTTCATAACATCTACTACAAATATAGCAGAAGGGAGGCGAGTCATATCCTGAATAGAACCAAGGTTCTTTTCAAGTTTTGCACGTTGACGAGTAACCTGAAGTTTCTCTCTTTTTGACAATGTCTCAAAAGAACCATCCTTAATCATCTTATCAATGCTGCTCATTTTCTTAACAGCCTTGCGAATAGTAGGGAAGTTTGTAAGCATACCACCAGGCCAACGTTCAATAACGTATGGCATGTTAATACTTTGTGCTCTTGTTTCTATAACAGGTTTAGCCTGTTTTTTTGTTGCAACAAAAAGAATTTTCTTTCCAGATTTAGCCATCTGCCTCATAGCGGCAGCAGCCTCTTCTGTCTTAGCAATGGTTTTGTGAAGATCGATAATGTGAATACCATTACGCTCCATAAAAATATAAGGAGCCATAGCTGGATTCCATTTTCTTTTCAAGTGGCCAAAGTGAGCTCCGGCTTCTAAAAGTTGGTCAAATTCTAATTTTACCATGTTTGTTTTTAAATAATTCGTTTACATTCTTTTTCTTTAACCGAATCGTAGGGTAGATTACCTTCAACAGTATACACCATTGCCGATAACATCCATACAATTTAGATACTAAACGCCTAAGCCGACATTGCAGCTTTTATATAATAAACCGGCAAAAAAACCGGTTTATATGATACCTGAATAAACAGGTTAACGTTTCGAGAACTGGAATTTCTTCCTTGCACCTGGCTGACCTGGTTTTTGACGCTCAACCACTCGTGGGTCGCGTGTAATAAATCCAGCTGCTCTTAGTGCCGATTTGTCTTCAGCATTTATTTTTACTAAAGCGCGAGCAATTCCTAGCCTTACAGCTTCCGATTGTCCTTTATAACCACCACCATCAAGATTCACTCTAATGTCGTACTTTTCAGCAACATCAAGCGTATTTAATGGTTGTTTTACAATAAACTGAAGAATTGAAGAAGGAAAATAGTCTTCCAGCTCACGTTTATTGATGATTATTTTACCGGTACCCTCAGTCACGAAAACTCTTGCTACAGCTGCTTTGCGCCTTCCTATTGCATTTACTGTCTCCATCTTTATTATTTAAGACTGTTTATATCGATTTTTTTTGGTTTCTGTGCCTGGTGTGGATGCTCGTTACTTGCATACACAAACAGGTTATTTAAAATAGCATCGCCTAGTTTATTCTTTGGCAACATTCCTTTTACAGACTTTCTAAAAAGCTTGTCGGAACCTTTTGTCAACATTTCGGCGGGTGTAGTTACCTTTTGTCCTCCCGGATAACCAGAATAGCGGTAGTATTTTCTATCTTCCCACTTATTACCAGTAAGCACTACTTTGTCAGCATTTAGTATGATTACATTATCGCCACAATCTACGTGTGGAGTAAAGCTGGCTTTATATTTACCTCTAAGCAGTTTTGCTACTTTTGAGCATAGACGACCTAAAGTCTGTCCGGTGGCATCTATTTCCACCCACTCTTTTTGAGCAGTTTCACTGTTTACAGAAATGGTTTTATAACTTAACGTATCCATTCTTGATGTTTATATTTTAATTAGTAAATTAATATGAAGTTGATTATACCTGCTTTATCTCTTGTCTTGCTAAGGGACATAAAGGCAAATAAAAAGCTATAAATCAAACTCTTAAATGATAAAAACTAATAATCGGACTGCAAAGTTACAATAATCCAGCAAATTAGCAAAAAGATTAAGGCAAAATTCTATAGCGAATAATTTATTTTTTCATTATACCAAAAATACAAGACCACTTGTTTGTATTTTTTTTGTGTCATCCTGTGTATCGTCCTGATTTTTGTTTATGACAAGGACTAGACAAACTCCATAACAGCTACCTACCAACCCCTCACCTACTCCTAACCCTCCTCGAAAATATACGGAGTTAGTTAGGAGTTGGTGAGGCCTTGGCAAAGACTTAGTATGAAACTTGTAGTATTAATATTACTTTAAACTTTTAAGATCAATCTCACTATAAACCTTTTCAAGTTCATTTAAGCTCAAGTCCGAACCTTTAAGAGACACAATGTATCGATCTGAAACTAAAGTAGTAATTTCAGAATTAACCCAATCATCATATGTATTTTCTGATACCGTAGCCCTGCTACCATTAAATTTTGTAGTTTTAGTGTAACCGCTTTCGGTCTGTTGCTCAGTTTCCATAGCAAGAGTTATTGCATACATAGCAACCATACTGGCACCCGTTTCACCAGCACCGTCCATAATTGACACCGACACACTCTTTCCACCATCATCAGAGTAAGTTGCTTGTCCACTGTTCACCCCCATCATCTGAGCCTCCCCCACCGTAAAACTACTGCGTTTCATGCCACCCACCTCTTCAGGAAACATGGCTTTAATCTCATCGTTTGTACGTGGAGTCTCTACAGCCAATCGCTCTTGAACTTTCTCCCAGTCTTTGGCAGCCTCACCAACTTTATTAAGATTTTTCAATCCTCCTACAGCCTCAGAAATACTCATAGAATCACCATTATCACCCTCCGAAGACTTGTTACCCCCGCATGAAATTAGCATACCGCCAATTATCATACCAATAAATAAATATTTTAAATGCATGAATAGAATGTTTAAATGATTAGCTAACAATTATGATTTAATACACTTATAAATAAAACATATTTTCACAAATTAAGTTTTACTAATGTGCGAAAACATTTACAATATTTATAATTTCCACTTTTTACTACTACTACATTCTAAAAAACTATTACCTTTACAAAAGTAAAACATGGTTATAGAAATGCTTGCAAAACCCTATTTGTTAATTTTAGTCTTACTGCTGTTTACTTCAGCCTCGGCTCAGGAATACCACTGGAAAGTGGGATTAGATTATTTTTTTGATAATACAGAATATAAAAAGTCGTCTTATATAGACTCCGAATCAATGAATGGAGTGTGGCTCACACCAATGGGCAGCATTTTATGGAACAACGGACACTCTCTTAATGCAGGAGTTAACCTCCTTAAAATTCCGGGCACAGATAAAATGATAGATAAGGCAAAAACCATCATCTATTATCAATACAACACATCCAACATACTATTTAGAGCAGGCTCGTTCCCAAAAGATGAGCTGCTTGACAATTACAACAACTTCTTCTTTAAAGACTCAATCAATAATTTCATCCCCCAAATGGAAGGAGTTTATTTGAGAATTGGCAATAATAACAACTTCTTTAATGCTTGGTTCGACCGTACAGGCTACGCAACAGAAAACAGCAGAGAGCACTTCTTCGTGGGCATGTCGGGCAAGGCGTCTAAAGGTATACTGTTTGCCGACTTTCAATCTTATATGTTCCATCTTTCTAA
>DUUR01000311.1 GCA_012841425.1 Bacteroidales bacterium
CCTTTTCTACCACATCCGCAAATACGTCCGTTTTCGCGTCTAATAATAATATGACCTAGTTCGCCAGCAAATCCATCGTTACCATACACTAGTTGACCATTTACTACTATTCCACTTCCCACGCCTGTGCCTAAAGTAATAACAATAAAATCTTTCATGCCACGCGCTGCCCCATAAGTCATTTCTCCAATTGCAGCGGCATTTGCGTCGTTTGTAAGTGCTACTGGAATTCCCGTACGGTCTTCGAGTAACTGTGCAAATGGAATTACACCTTTCCATGGTAAATTAGGGGCAAACTCAATACTTCCAGTGAAGTAGTTGCCATTTGGTGTACCAGCTCCTATTCCTTTGATTTGATCTTTTGTGGTAATCTTTCCTATAAGCTCATCTATAAGGTTGGTAAGCTCATCAAGATACTCCTCTACTTCAGCATGCTTGGCTGTTTTAATACTACCGTTTACTAAAATCTGACCTCTTTTGTCAACTATACCAACTACAGTATTTGTACCGCCAACATCTACTCCTATTGCATAAGGTTTATCCATGATTTGGTTTTTTATAAATATTTGTGAATGATGATTATTTGAGTTTATCTCCGCAAATATATGAATTTTCTATTATGTTGCACCCACCCAGTTGCAAATATTTTAAAATGATTTAATCATACTTATTAACTCTTGCAATACCAAATAAGCAATAGGCTTAAAATAAATGAGCTATTAATTTAAGAGAAATTAGTAACTAGGTTAATCTAAAGGTGCAGTTAGTTTTAAGTAAAATGAGCAATTAGGTAGATATAAAGGAGAAAAAGAAGAGTTTACTTTTTGAAAATTTGTTATATATTTGCATAATATTTTTCTAATTGTAGATTAATTCTCAAAAAACAATTACATATTTCAACAATTAGAAGCAAGCTGCAATCAATTTAACTTTTTTTCTTCTATCGAAAAAAATGCAAATTATTATATAACACAATAACAGACTGACATTACTAACATGGATGAGATTAAATTTTATTATGGGGAAAACATTCCTCTTGAACTTCACAAAGTAAGAGTTGTGCAAAAATTAAATCTAGTGCCTATTGAAAGAAGACTTGCGGCACTGGAAGAGGGTGGTTATAATACATTTAGATTATCTACAAACGATGTATTTCTTGACATGCTCACAGATAGCGGAACTAATGCTATGAGCGATAACCAGCTAGCTGCTATGATGCAGGCAGATGATGCATATGCAGGATCGCAAAGTTTTGCGCGTTTACAAAAAGCTGTAGAAGAGGTATTAGGAAAGAAATATTACTTACCTGTACATCAGGGTCGTGCTGCTGAAAATATTTTATCTAATGCATATATAAAAAAAGGTAGTTTGATTCCGATGAACTATCATTTTACCACCACAATGGCCCATATTACACAGTATGGAGGTAAAATTGCAGAATTACTTTATGACGAAGGGTATGTAATTGAATCTACGCATCCCTTTAAAGGTAATATGAATATTGAAAAGCTTGAGGAGGTAATTAAAATTCATGGTGCTAAAAACATTCCTTTTATTAGAATGGAGGCTTCTACCAATTTAATTGGGGGACAACCATTTTCTATTCAAAACCTAAGGGATGTAAGAGCTGTTGCAGATAAATATAATATTAGAGTTGTTCTTGACGCCAGTCTTCTTGGCGAGAATGCTTATCTGGTTCATTTACGAGAAGAGGAATTTAAAGATGCTTCTTTGGGTGATATAATTAAAATAATGACAGATTTGTCTGATATAGTTTACTTCTCGGCTCGTAAGCTTAGTTCTTCACGAGGTGGGGGAATTTGTACAAACGATCTGGATATATACAGGGAGATGGAAGCATTGGTGCCACTGTTTGAAGGATACTTAACGTATGGTGGTATTTCGGTTAGAGAAATTGAGTCTATGGCAGTGGGATTGTATGAGACACTTGACGAAACAATGATTCGCCAGAGTCCCGATTTTATTGCTTACTTAGTTGACTCTTTGGTGAGTCATAATGTGCCGATGGTAACACCTGCAGGTGTGCTTGGCGCTCATGTAAACGCTATGAAGGTTTGTGAACATATTCCTCAAAACCAGTATCCCGCTGGCTCTCTTGCTGCAGCTCTATTCTTAATATCTGGAGTTAGGGGTATGGAAAGAGGTACTGTTTCTAATCAGAGAGATGAGTATGGTAATGAAACTTTAGCCGATATGGAGTTGGTAAGATTGGCTGTGCCTCGTCGCGTATTTACTCTTTCGCAAATTAAATATGTTGCAGATCGTATGGCATGGTTGTATGAGAACAGAGAACTTATTGGAGGTTTGCGTTTTGTATATGAACCACCAGTACTTAGATTCTTTATGGGAGGTCTTGAGCCAGTGAGCGACTGGCCAC
>DUUR01000312.1 GCA_012841425.1 Bacteroidales bacterium
ACCTGGTTTCTTATTGTCCGATTTGTCATACTTAACACTAACACCCAGAGCTTTCAGTTTTTTAGTAATATCAGCAACCTTCTCATTTATCAGATCAAGCTGTTCCTTATTTCTATAAATTGGAACAATAACAACCTGATAAGGCGCTAACTTAGGAGGCAGTACCAAACCATTATCATCAGAGTGAGTCATAATAAGCGCACCGATTAAGCGAGTAGAAACACCCCATGAAGTAGCCCAAACATGCTCAAGCTTACCGTTTTGATCGGCATACTGAACATCAAACGCCTTAGCAAAATTCTGTCCCAAGAAATGCGACGTACCCGATTGCAAAGCCTTCCCATCCTGCATAAGCGCCTCAATAGTGTATGTGTCTATGGCACCTGCAAATCTTTCAGATGCAGACTTAAAACCTTTAATAACAGGCATAGCCATATATTTCTCGGCAAACTCAGAGTACACATTAATCATCTGCTCGGTCTCTTCAATAGCCTCTTCTTTAGTTGCGTGAGCCGTGTGCCCCTCCTGCCAAAGAAACTCAGTAGTTCTCAAAAACAACCTTGTACGCATCTCCCAGCGCACCACATTGGCCCATTGATTAATAAGCAGTGGTAGGTCGCGATACGATTGAATCCAGTTTTTATAAGTACTCCAAATAATTGTTTCAGAAGTTGGGCGCACCACCAGCTCCTCTTCGAGCTTAGCTGTTGGGTCAACAATTACACCCCCTCCATTAGGATCATTTTTCAACCTATAGTGTGTTACCACAGCGCACTCTTTGGCAAAACCTTCAACATGCTCTGCTTCCCTGCTTAGATAAGATTTTGGAATAAAAAGAGGGAAATATGCATTCTCATGCCCCGTCTCTTTAAACATATCGTCTAGCTGGCGTTGCATTTTTTCCCAAATAGCATACCCATAAGGTTTTATAACCATGCACCCTCTAACGGCCGAGTTCTCAGCCATATCTGCCTTAATTACCAAATCTTGATACCATTGCGAGAAATCTTCGCTTCTAGGAGTGAGCTCCTTCAATACCTTTGCCATTATATTATTTTGAAAAATTGATGTAATTATTTGAAGGTGCAAAGATAATAATTTTTCATGTATTACATTCTAATTATATTACATATCCTCCAACGACAAACAAACCATGTCTATCTGATAGTTAGGCAGCAGTTTGTTTTTAAGATGCTCCACTTTTGATGCAAGCAACTCTGGTTTGAAATTTTTCTTTTGCCGTTTCACTTCTGCTAACTCACTTGTTCTGTTATAAAATCTCATATCCTTTTTAGTTACGGTCGCTACAGTTACCACGGTAACAGAGTGCTGTTAATTTTCAACAACAATACAAACTCTCCGAATTCATTTGCAAAGAATGAGAAGAAAAATAAACCCAAAAGTGCGTATCGTCTAATTTCCATCCTTTTAGTAAGTCTACAGATACATTGCCATCCGAACGTTTAGCAACGCCCGAAAAACTATCAACAACATTGTGCTTAACATTAAAAGCTACAATATTAATCTGATCATTGTCTTTTGCTAGGTTTTGCGAAGTTGCAATTTTCGCTTCCCACGTGAAATTTACAGCCCTGTTTTCATCATCCAACTCCATCTTAATTTCAGCAGGCAACTGCAATTTACCCTCTGCAATTTTAATCTTACTATAATC
>DUUR01000313.1 GCA_012841425.1 Bacteroidales bacterium
CATAAATATTTTAAAGCGTTCTGAATCCTCTGATGGATGAAGAACGCTTTTTTCGGAAACTATTAACTATATTTAGCAATACAATCTTAATCATCTTTGTTTAAATAGAGTGTTATAAGAGTAATTTCAGACATATTAAAGTAAAACGATGTATTACCAAAACAAACTAGTATGAAAACAAAAAGAATGATCACAACCGTAGCAATATTGATTTTAATTTCAGTACTGAGCACCCCTGTAATATCACAAGTGAAATTCGGTGTAAAAGGAAGTGTAGGGCTTAATAATCCAGACTTTAATGTTCCTGGTGAGACCTTCAGTGTAGAGAACATGACTTCTTATAGTATTGGACCTGCAATCGAAGCAATGTTCATACCTCTTGGGGCAGCAGATTTTGGAATTGAAGCCGCTCTCTTATATAACGATAACCGCATGACTATTTCAAGCATACAAGGTGAAGGGGGCGACACTGAAGTATCTAATCGTTATCTTAATCTTCCTGTTAATGCAAAGCTTAAATTTGGATTAGGAATGCTCCCTATAAAATTGTTTGGAACTGCCGGTCCTTGGGCAGGATATCTTATTGATGGAGATGACTTTAATTTAGACGAAGTAACTGGGGGAATTAAAGCTAAAGAGTTTCAAGCAGGAGCTAATTTGGGCTTTGGTGTTGAATTGATAAATATGATTCAGTTAGGTTTAAACTATAGTGTAAAACTGACGGACAATTATTCAGAAGATATTCCAAACTGGAGTGAACCATTAAATGGCAAAACTGAATCTTGGACTATAACCGGAACTATCTATTTTTAGTGCATGTATGCAGATGTAATTCTACCGCTTCCTTTTTCCGATCTGTACACATACACCGTTCCTGTAGAGATGCAGAACAAAATTGCAAAAGGATTCAGAGTTATTGTTCCTTTTGGTACAAGAAAGCATTACACTGCAATAGTAAAGCGCGTTCACAACAACGCTCCAAAGAATTTCAAAACAAAGGAGATTCATTCCATAGTCGATTCACAATTAGTTATAAATGACATCCAGTTTAAACTATGGGAATGGATCTCTTTTTATTATATGTCTCCTATTGGTGATGTATATAATGCAGCAATGCCATCATCAATGAAATCTGATAACATTAAAAGTAAGTTTAAACCAAAGACTGAAACCTATCTAAAGATAAACACAAACATTGATACCGATTTAATAGTTGAAATTATTGGCAGAGCAAAAAAACAAAAATCACTTTTTAAACAATTATACAATTACTTCGAAGAAAAAGAAATAAACAAAATAAACAAATCAGACCTTTCAAACTTCACCAACTATTCACCATCTGTTTTAAATGGACTGTTGCAAAAGGAGA
Organism: Bacteroidales bacterium; assembly: GCA_012841425.1. GTDB lineage: Bacteria > Bacteroidota > Bacteroidia > Bacteroidales > Dysgonomonadaceae > Proteiniphilum. Next base: position 1,370 of record DUUR01000313.1, read on the forward strand.
TATTACAGGCATTTGATTTAGAAGTAGGTCGAATTAATAATGAAGTAAAACCACTCAGAGAACCCTACCCTCTCTCAGAAGCACAAAATAAATCATTTGAGAATATCATAAATGTATTTAAAGATAAATCTACTTGCCTACTACATGGTGTGACATCAAGTGGAAAAACAGAGATCTATATACATTTAATAGAACATTTTAAAAAACAAAATAAGCAGACACTTTATCTACTACCAGAGATTGCACTAACATCTCAACTAAAACAACGACTTATAGCTGTTTATGGAAGCAAGATAGGGGTTTATCACTCTAAAATTAATGATAACGAAAGAGCTGAGATATGGCGCAAGATGTTATCGAACGAACCATATGAAATTATAGTAGGTGTGCGCTCATCATTATTTTTACCTTTCCAAAACTTAGGACTAGTTATTGTTGATGAAGAACATGAAACCAGTTACAAGCAGAACGAGCCTGCACCTAGATATCACGCAAGAGACACTGCTATTATGCTAGCACATTTATTTAATGCAAAAACAATCTTAGGCTCCGCAACCCCCTCGCTTGAATCATACAATAATGCAGTTATAGGAAAATATGGAATTATAAATCTCAAAGATCGATATAACAACTTATTAATGCCTGACATTAAAATTGAAAACACATATGAATTGATTAAGAGAAAGAAAATGAAGACTGTTCTATCACCAGCACTAAACACTGCCATGCAAAAATCACTTGATGAAGGAGAGCAAGTGATCCTCTTCCGAAATAGACGTGGCTTCTCTTCACTACTTGAATGTAAACAGTGTGCATGGAATCCTAAATGTGCTAAATGTGATGTAACGCTTACTTATCACAAAATGCGTAACCGAATGGTATGCCATTACTGTAATACTTCATATAAAGTACCTAGCATTTGCCCCTCGTGCCATTCAGAAACTCTAGAGACATTAGGTAAAGGAACAGAGCAGTTAGAAGAAGAAGTAAGTAAATTATTTCCCAATTATACTGTTGGTAGAATGGATATGGACACAACACGCGGCAGAGACTCTTATGATAAAATCATAAAGAAGTTTCAGAAAAAACAAATAGATATACTTGTAGGGACACAAATGTTATCAAAAGGGTTGGATTTTGATAATGTTGGTATTGTTGGAATAATATCTGCGGATTCTTTACTTAATTATCCTGATTTCAGATCACATGAAAGAGGCTTTCAGCTTATGATGCAAGCAGCTGGTCGCGCTGGCAGAAATAAAAAGCAGGGTAAGGTTATAATTCAAAGTAGCGATCCCACCCAGCCAATTTACGATTATATACTAAATTATAATTACGAGGGCTTCTATACCGAGCAAATCGCTGAGCGAAAACTTTTTAGGTATCCACCCTTCACTCGATTAATTTCAATTATTTTTAAAGATAAAAATGAATATAAAGTAGAAAAGGGCTCTAACCTATTTGCACGTACAATTAAGCCCTCATTGGGAAATATGGTGCTAGGTCCCAACAAACCAGTTATAAGCCGTATACAGCAATATAACATAAGAGAAATACTTCTTAAGCTCGACATTAATATGTCCGTATCTAAAATTAGGGATTTTCTAAAACAAGTTGAACTACAACTGCGTGAGGATAATGAATTTAAATATCTTCATATCTACTATGATGTAGATATAATTTGATTAAATTAAAAAATAAAGAACCGATACTCCTTTTTGAAATATCGGTTCTTAAATTTATTTGACATCGTAAATACGATTCTATTTCATTTCAATTTCTTCTTTCAGATCAATTTCATTTCCTTCTTTATCGTAGAGTTCGTATTGCAGGAAGCCCAACTTCTGATTAGGGATTATTTTTAAACCTGCGTTATACTTTTTCCTCCACTTACTTTTTAATGAAAAGAAACCTTGCTGAACATACGCTGCAACATATGGATGAATGTGCAGACTGAATTTCTTCACTTTAAGTGTATTCACTAAATAATCAATCTTTCCTTCTAAAGTATCAGTAAAAAGGAATGATGATTTAATTTTTCCTTTACCAAAGCAAGTGGGGCATACTTCGCTTGTGGTAACTTCCATTTCGGGTCTAACTCGTTGACGAGTAATTTGCATTAGTCCGAACTTACTCAATGGTAAAATGTTGTGCTTGGCTCTATCACTCGACATTAACTCCTGCATAGTAGATAGCAGCTTATTGCGATGTTCGCCTTTATTCATATCGATAAAGTCGATAACAATAATACCTCCCATATCACGCAATCTCAACTGCCTTGCTATTTCTTCTGCAGCAGCCACATTTACTTCGTAAGCGCTGTCTTCCTGGCCTAACTTCGATTTGTTTCGATTACCGCTATTTACATCAATTACATGCAATGCTTCAGTATGTTCGATAATCAGATAAGCACCATTTTTGAAAGTAACAGTCTTACCGAAGAGCGATTTCACCTGTTTCGTTACGCCAAAGTTATCTAATATTGGTAATGCACCTTTATATTCCTTTACGATATTCTTTCTATCGGGTGCAATTAAATTAACGTACTCGGCAATCTGTTTTGCCACATCTTTGTCATTGATGTGAATCTGTTCAAAAGACGGATTAAATATATCGCGTAATAAAGCTACCGTGCGTCCTGTCTCTTCAAATACAAGAGATGGAGCTTTAGCTTTCTGTATTTTGCCAATACAATCTTCCCATCTTTTTATCAATACCTTAAGCTCACCATCAAGATCGGCAACCTTTTTTCCTTCAGCATTAGTTCTTATTATAACCCCGTAGTTCTTGGGTTTAATACTCTGAATTAGCTGACGGAGTCGTGCTCTCTCTTCGCGTGACTTAATTTTCTGAGAAACTGATACCCTATTGATAAATGGAATTAGTACCATAAATCTTCCAGCAAAAGATATCTCAGATGTTAATCTTGGACCTTTGGTTGATATTGGTTCTTTAGCTATTTGAACCAGTATTTCCTGTCCCACAGAAAGAACATTAGATATCAATCCTTCCTTATCAATTTCTGGTTGCAACTTCATCTTCTGGAGTTGCCAACCCTTTTTCTTGTCTTCAACTTGTTTCTGAAATTGCAGAATCGAGTTGAATTCAACCCCTAAATCCAAATAGTGAAGAAAAGCGTCCTTTTTATGTCCCACATTCACAAATGCTGCGTTAAGGGCAGGCATAAGTTTTTTAACTTTGCCCATGTA
>DUUR01000314.1 GCA_012841425.1 Bacteroidales bacterium
AAATCTTACCGTATTCAAGATAAAGCACGCAACTCGGGATTCGATTGGAATCAACGTCATGATGTTTGGGCAAAGGTAAAAGAAGAACTGACCGAGCTGGAGGTTGAAATTGAGAAGTTAGATGAGGATAAAACAGAAGCTGAGTTTGGAGATCTTCTTTTTAGTATTATTAATGCTGCTAGGCTCTATAAAGTAAATCCTGATAATGCCCTTGAGCGCACAAATAAGAAATTCATTTACCGCTTCAACTATATGGAGCAGAAAGTAAAAGAAGAGGGTAAACAGTTAAATCAACTCTCACTTGAAGAGATGGAGTTGATTTGGCAGGAAGCAAAAGATACAGAAATAAAATAATTTATTTCCCTATTCTCCATTTCTCTAAGATGGTTTTTCTTTTAGGGAATATACCATTCTTTTTTGTACGCACATCCTCAACAACATAGAAGCTATTGCTATCAAATTCATTGATGGTAGCTTCAAGTGCTTTCATTTTTTTACGATCAACAACTGTTTCTATTATGTCAACTTCGTTTGTCGACCCTTCTCCGTGAGTCATTGTTGCCCCTATGTTTAATTTATTTAAAGCCTTAATCAATTCAATACCATTTTTCTGAGTATAAATACGGCACAGCACAATGCCATAAGCAATTCTGTTTTCAAGAATTAATCCAATATAATTACCTGCTGCATAACCTGCTGCATAAGAGACATAAGCAACCATATCATTAGCACGTGCTAGAATTTGTGAGATTACAACAACCCAAACAAAGACCTCAATAAATCCAATTAATGGCGCCTTATTTTTCTCTCCTTTTGAAACAAAAATGATACGGAGCGTACCAAGTGCTACGTCTATAATTCTACCAAAGAAAATAACTACTGGTAAAAGCCATGGGTAAATATCTAAAAAATCAAACATAAATAATTTAATTTATAATTAGGTGCTTAAAAAAAGAGATTTGTGAATAGCTTTGTATATAACTAGCTTTATGAATATAGAGATTCGCTAATAGTTAGAGTATATATGCAGAGGCAAAATAATTATAACCTCTTATTAAACCGAACTAACTTGTTTTAAATAATTAGTAAAACTGAATATGTCATCATCTGTTGTATCCCACGAACAGACTAATCGCATTTCGTTAATGCTAACATCCCAATCGTAAAAGAAATACCTCTCTCTTAGCTTTTCGGTGATATCTTTGGGTAAAATAAAAAAGACAGCATTAGATTCTACTTTTTGTGTAATCTCTATTCCCTCTACCTCTTTCATTATAGATAGTAGTTTTTGTGCTGCTTTATTGGATTTATTTGCATTATCCAGCCAAATATTTTCTTCGAGATAGGGTATAAATTGTGCTGAGATATACCTCATTTTGGAGTAAAGTTGAGTTTCCTGTTTTCTATAATATCTCATATTTTCGGCCAATTCTTTTCTAAGAGGAACAATTACTTCTCCAAACATTAAACCGTTCTTTGTGCCACCCAATGTAAAAATATCTACCCCACAATCAACCGTCATTTCCTTGAGTCCTATTCCTAAAAAAGCACATGCATTTGCAATCCTAGTGCCGTCTACAAATAGATACATATCGTGTTGATGTGCCAAGTTGGCAAGCGCCCTAACTTCATCTGGCGTATAAGCAGTACCTAGCTCTGTAGTTTGTGAAATTGCAATTACTTTTGGTTGAGAATGATGCTCAAATCCAAACCCTTGTAAATAAGGTTTGACTAGCTCGGGAGTGAGTTTTCCATCAGGCGTATCTATTTCCTTAATAGAACAACCAGTAGCTTTAACAGGAGCCCCACACTCATCAACTGCAATATGTGCAGTTGCAGCACATAATATAGAGTTAAACGTATTAGTGCAAGCTTGCAGTGCTATAACGTTTGCTCCTGTTCCATTAAATACAAAAAGCGGATTGATATCAGAAGAGTTAATTTTATCCCTTATAATATCTACCGCTTTATATGTCCATTTATCATCACCATATGCAATAGTATGATTACTATTTGCTTCTGAAAGAGCTTGCATAATTACTGGATGTACACCAGAGTTATTATCACTACCAAAACTTCGCATAAAAACATATAAATTTGTATATGCAAAGATACTCTATTTTATAATATCTTATCGGACCATTTCAACGATAAAATAGATGAATTAAGAAACGGATTTACTCTAAGTTGGCAAGTAAGAATTTCTTTATATCGTTTACATCTACTCCTTTTCTCTGAGCATAATCCTCTACCTGCTCCTCATCAATCTCTCCTATTCCAAAATATTTAGAGTCGTGATTAGCAAAAAAGAGACCACTTACTGCTGCATTTGGATACATCACTCCATTTTCGGTGAGAGTTATTCCAACCTCTTCAGAAGAAAGCATACCGTGCAGTATAAAGTTTGTTGTTTGGTCGGGAATAGATGGGTAACCTACAGCAGGGCGAATGCCTCTAAATCTAACAGCTAACATATCTTTAATTGAGATATCTTCGTTTGATGCATACCCCCAATCTATACGACGGACTTTGGCATGCAACCATTCTGTGGCTGCTTCTGCAAGTCGATCTAATAAGGATTTCATTAGAAGCCCATTATACTCATCGCCCTCTGCACTATACTTGTCCATCAACGACTCTGCACCTACTCCTGCGGTGACAGCAAATGCGCCAATGTAATCTTTCTTACCAGTTGATTTGGGTGCAATAAAATCGCTCAAGCAATAATATTCATTCTTCTTAGACTTTTTCTGCTGACGCAGGAAAGGGAATTCTACAATCTCAATTTGATCTGTACTATATTCATTCTTAACAAAAACAGTATCGTTTTCACTATATGCTTCGTAAATACCATATACTGCTCTAATGTAGTCCACATCATCTTCTGCGAAGCAATTTAACATTGCCACTGCATCATCATATAGTTTAGCTGCTTCTGATGCTCTTTCCTGGTCATCTTCTCGAAATCCTTTCATCCATTCAGAACGTTCAGAATCACTTGTTCCTATTTCGGTTATAGAGTGAAATCTTGCCGAAAGATTCCATGCCGGAAATAGGAACTTCCAATCGAGATAAGGCAAAATGTCAGATATATTTATCTTATCTAAAACAAATCTTCCCAATTTATTAGGCTTTTCAGCCTTAAACGAATCCCAGTCTATTTTATAAGCATTCTCCCTAGCCTCTTTAATATGCACCAGCTCTGTAACTTTTTGAGAATAGTTTTGACGTAGTCGTTCGTTCTCCTCTTTTAAATTATTTATATATTCCTCTCTATTCTCTTTGCTCATAAGATTAGAGAGAGCAGACGGTGCCATAGATGCATCTTTGACATACACAACTGGTCCGCCATTATACTTAGGCTCAATTTTTAGAGCAGTATGAAGCTTTGAAGTAGTAGCACCCCCTATTAATAGCGGTATGGTTAAACCAACTTTATCCATCATCTCTGCAACAACTGCCATCTCACCAAGTGAAGGAGTGATTAAACCACTCAATCCAACAATGTCAGGCTTCTCCTTAAATACTGTTTCAATAATCTTCTCAGGAGGAACCATTACACCCAGATCTATAATATCATAATTGTTACATGATAGTACTATTGAAACAATATTTTTACCAATATCATGAACATCACCCTTAACTGTTGCAAGCAATATTTTACCTGCTTTCATTGAACCACCATCAGAAGTTTTTTCTGCTTCCAAGGTCGGCTGTAGAACAGCAACCGCCTTCTTCATTGCACGTGCTGCCTTAACTACTTGTGGAAGGAACATCTTTCCAGAGCCAAATAAGTCTCCTACTCTATTCATACCAGCCATCAATGGCTTATCTATAATATCCACTGCACGTGGATATACATTAAGAGCTTCGGATAAATCCTGCTCCATATAATCGCCTATACCTTTTACTAAAGCGTAGCTCAAACGATCTTCAAGTGAAAAGCTTCTCCATTCCTCAGCTTTCAGTTGTTCGGTCTCTGGAGTCTTGTCTTTTTTTATCTTTTCGGCATAAGCCATTAACCGTTCTGTTGCATCATCGCGTCTATTAAAGATAACATCTTCAACTAACACTTTCTCCTCTAAAGGAATATCCTCATATATAACCGATTGAGCAGGATTAACAATTCCCATATCTAACCCTGCTTTAATAGAATGATATAAAAATGATGAGTGCATTAACTCCCTTATATACTCGTTGCCCCTAAAAGAGAAAGACAAATTACTTACCCCACCACTCACTTTAGCATGAGGAAGATTTTCTTTAATCCAGGCAACAGCTTGAATGAAATCTACTGCATAATTTTTATGCTCATCCATACCTGTAGCAATTGCAAGTATATTTGGATCAAAAATAATATCTTTAGGGTTGAAGCCATTATCTACAAGTAGATTATAAGCACGTTTGCACACTTCTATACGACGCTCAAAAGTGTCAGCCTGGCCGGTTTCATCAAAGGCCATTACCACTACCGCAGCACCATATTGCTGTGTAAGTTTGGCGTGATAAAGAAATTCCTCTTCTCCATTTTTTAGTGAAATAGAATTTACAATGGACTTTCCCTGCACACATTTCAAACCAGCTTCAATAACATCCCAATCTGAAGAGTCTATCATAATTGGAACTCGCGAAACATCAGGATCGGAGGCTATAATATTCAGAAAATTAGTCATTTCTTGAGCACCTTCAAGAAGTCCTTCGTCCATATTAATATCAAGTACCTGAGCACCATCTTCAACTTGCTTACGTGCAATAGTAAGTGCCTCTTCATATTTCTTTTCCTGTATAAGACGTAAAAATCGTCGAGAACCTGCAACGTTACACCTCTCGCCAATATTAAGGAAATTAATTTGTGGCGAAACCTCTAAATTCTCTAAGCCAGACAATTGCATATACTTAGGCTTTTCTGACTTTTTATGAGGCACTGAACCTTTTACTAGCTCTACATATTTTGATATGTGCTCTGGAGTTGTACCACAACAGCCACCAATGATATTTACAAGATTTTCATCAATAAATTCTTTAATTTGCTCGGCCATCTTCTCGGGAGTCTCATCATATTCACCCAACTGATTAGGTAAGCCTGCATTGGGATATGTTGAAATATAATATGGGGCTATCTGACCTAGCTCTTTTACATATGGCTTTAGATCTGCCGCTCCAAGTGAACAATTGAGTCCTATAGCCAATGGATTGGAATGGGTTACAGATGCAACAAAAGCAGCTAAAGTTTGTCCCGAAAGAGTTCTCCCAGCTTTATCAGATAGTGTAACAGAAAGTATAATTGGAGTTCTTTTACCAGTCTCTGCTGCCACCTCTTCTGCAGCTAAAATAGCTGCCTTTGAATTAAGTGTATCGAAGATGGTCTCAATCAGAAGTATATCTACCCCACCCTCTATAAGAGCAATAATTTGCTCCTTATAAGCCATTTTAAAATCATCGAAAGTTGCAGCCCTATACATTGGCTCTTCAACTTTAGGACTCATTGAAGCAGTTTTATTGGTAGGACCAATTGAGCCTGCTACAAACCTTGGCTTATGGGGTGTCTTTGCATTATACTCATCAGCAGCCGCACGAGCAATCTTAGCTGCAGCAAGATTTATCTCACTAGCTAAGTGGCTCATTTTGTAATCCTGCATCGAAATGGAGGTTGAGTTGAAGGTATTTGTCTCAATAATATCAGACCCAGCCTCTAGATATTCTTTATGAATCTCACTAATTACATCTGGTTTGGTCAATGACAACAGGTCGTTATTACCCTTCAAGAGCACATCAAAATCCTTGAACCTATCTCCCCTAAAATCCTCTTCTGTAAGATTGTATCGCTGTATCATAGTTCCCATCGCACCATCTAAAATGAGGATACGATTGGATAAAATTTCTTCCAAGTTCATCATTACTACTTATTATTATTTATCAGGTAGAAAAATCACATTATCTCTTTAACCAGAGACTTTAATATTTAATCAGTAAATCTAAACGATTAAAGTTGAATGATTATACTGACCTCAAGCCCAAAATTAATCAATATAATTAAATATCATTATTCTAAATAGAAAACCCTAATTTACCCCTCCGCATATTGAGAATAAACCTCCTTATCCAAACGACTATCCATGCTAAGGTTAGCCTTACACCTAATATCCACCAGATAGATACACCCAACGCAACAAAAAGCAGGTTATCCTCAATAACCGAATGTGAAAGGGCAAGATGGTGATTAAGCAAATTTGCATCCGTGCGTGAGACCTGGCCTTCTTTTATTTGATCTATCATTAACGCACCACCGTAAGCCAATCCAACAATATAACCTATGAGTAGAAGGAACCCAGTATTCTCGGGAAGACCAAAAATCTTTAATATAGGGTTTAGTCCTTTACCTAACTTTGCAATAAAGTTATAGTGATTTAATATATTGTATAGCAAGTTAAGCGAGAAAACAATTGCTGCTATCAAAAGTGCAATATTAAGAGAGCTCTTCAACCAAATTATCAGAAGCTCACCAATTGAATTAACAGCAACTACATCTGTTTGAGCAAAAAGAGGCATTCCCATCTCCTTTGGGAGAAGCAAATTCAATATAAGTGCAGCAATAATACCCATTACAATGCGTAATATTGACATACCTCTAAAAGTAGTACCTGTTCTTCCCTGAATAGCACTTTCCACTGGAAGGTTATGTGCAATCTGACACATAAGTGCCAATATCGTAAGCTCCCTTAGAGTAATACTCATGGAAGTAATTATAGCCAAAGGAGCGTATAGTGGGAGGAAAATTGAAGTTAGAAAAACAATAGCAGTACTTCCTGGGAGACCCAAGTATACAAAAAGAGGATCGAGATAAGCAGCCATATAGCCCAAGACTCCAAAATAGCCAAGAAATCTTACCACAAGCGATATAGGTAAAATCATCTTCAACAACCACAATGAAGTAG
>DUUR01000315.1 GCA_012841425.1 Bacteroidales bacterium
CCTGCCCATCGAAGAGCATCTTCTGCCTGAGAATGATTACTTACATCGGTGATACCCGCACTACTGAGCCATCTGAGAGCACGATTGGTTGCATTTTTCTCAACAGGTAAAGTAATAAAACTAAACAATGTTGTTAGAGAAAACATGGCTATACCAATCCATAGCAGTCCTGGAAATGTCTGCAGCATAAGTATACCTGCTAATATAACCCACATTACCCATTTTGATGTGGACGATACTATCGGCACAAGAGCTGAACGCATTTTTAGTGGACCATATCCTTTTGCATGTTGAAGTGCGTGACCTGTTTCGTGAGCGGCTACTGCTGCTGCAGCGACACTATATGAACCATAAACTGGTTCGCTAAGATTAATAGTCTTTTTAAGAGGATTATAATGATCAGTAAGCTGTCCTCTGGTTGAGATTACCTGTACATCGTAAATACCGTTTTCGTGCAGCATTTTCTCAGCTACCTCCTTACCGGTCATACCATTGCGTAATGGTATTCTTGAGTATTTTTTAAATTTACTTTGAAGACGTGCCTGAACAACCCATCCTAAAATAGCTATTGCAATAAATAAAATCCAAATTGTTGACATAAATAAAATTTTCTGTTATTATTTAACACTCTCACTCTTCTAAAAGTTCAATATTGCTTCTAGTCGTTACCTAATAATTGTTTGAGACCTGTCGGGTCCTACAGAAACTATTGAGATTGGTACACCAAGCTCTTCTTCAAGAAAAGTTATATAGTTGTTGAATTCTTCTGGGAATTCATTCTCAGATCTCATTGAAGTCATGTCTGCTTTCCAGCCTGGGATATCGATATAGTTGGGTTTAATAGTTTCTGATATATCAAAAGGAAGATCTTCTGTTTCTATACCATCGACTGTATAAGACACACAAGCTTTTATTGTATCAAAACTATCGAGCACATCGCTTTTCATCATTACTAACTTATTTACCCCATTTATCATAATTGTATAGCGTAGTGCAACTAAATCTATCCAACCACAACGACGTGGCCTACCAGTAACAGAACCGTATTCATTACCATTGTCGCGTAGTTTTTGACCATCATTATCAAATAACTCAGTTGGGAAAGGTCCGCTTCCTACTCTAGTACAGTATGCTTTGAAAATACCGTAAACGTCGCCAATTTGCTGTGGTGCTATTCCTAGTCCTGTGCATGCACCAGCACAAATTGTATTTGAGGAGGTTACAAATGGATAGGATCCAAAATCTATATCCAGCAATGAGCCTTGTGCGCCTTCTGCTAAAACAGAACCACCATTTGAAATATGTTTATTTATATGATACTCGCTATCAATTACCTTATATTGTTTCATTTTTTCAACACCTTCGAACCACTCTTTCTCAAGAGCTTCTAAATCATACTGGATGTTATATCTGTTGAGTATTTTTTTATGACGATCTACGGCTTTTTGATACTTTTCTTCAAAATTATGAAATAAATCACCTACCCTTAATCCGTGGCGACTAATCTTATCGGTATATGTTGGTCCTATACCTCTGCCAGTGGTGCCAATCTTTTCGTCGCCCATGGATGTTTCTAATGCCGCATCGAGAAGTCTGTGAGTGGGTAATATAAGGTGAGCTTTTTTAGATATACAGAGGCGTTCTGTTAGGATATGTCCAGAATCTTCTAGTTTTTCAACCTCCTGTTTAAACAGTGCAGGATCTATCACTACTCCATTTCCAATTATATTCATTTTTCCCTCTTGAAAAATACCTGAAGGAATAGATTTTAGAATATATTTCTGACCTTCAAACTCTAATGTATGACCTGCATTTGGTCCGCCCTGAAAGCGTGCCACAATCTCATAGTTTGGTGTAAGTACATCAACTATTTTTCCTTTACCTTCGTCTCCCCACTGGAGTCCTAAAATCACATCAACTTTCATTTGATAAACTGTTATATTATTTATTTTTTTGATTTTCTTTTTTATTCTGACGCTCTATTCTCATCAGTTCCATCCTTTTTGCATGACTACATTTACTACAAATTCCATATATATACATACTATAATAACTGATAGTAAATTTTCTGATTTTTTTAAGCTGAGATGCAGTTAGTAGATCATCATTTTTCATTTCTCGCACATCTCCACAAATAGTACAAATTATGTGATTGTGGTTTTCATTACCATATGCCCTTTCATAATTAGAAATATTTGCGCCAAACTGATGCTTTACGACTAATCTACAATCCAATAAAAGCTCCATTGTATTATAAAGAGTGGCCCTGCTGACTGGGAAATCATTGTCGGCCATGAAATTAAAAAGATCTTCTATATCAAAATGACCTTTGAAAGCATATATATGATCGAGTATAGCAAACCGCTCGGGTGTCTTACGGTGTTTATGCAGTGTAAGATACTCAGTAAACTCTTTTTTTACCTGTTCTCTTAATTTTAGATTAGCTTCCATAATTACAAAATTATTCTATTTTTCCGATTTTAAATAGATTTACTTGCCATTTATTTGTTCTTTAAACGCAACGATTTCTTTAGTATGAATTTCGTCATTAATTTTTACTACTTAACAATATCGGAATGATAAAAAAAAGCGGGAGTGCTTATATCGCTTTCGTTATTAAATGAATCTGAAACTGTTATATAATAGTAATAGGCCAAATCGTTGTTTTCGGCATAATAACTATAATATGTCTCTTTTAATCCTGTAGCAATAATATAATGTGCATTATCTTTACTAAAATCGTCAGTCTCGCTTCGATAAACGTTATATGTTACCCTACTATCTTTATGGACACTTTCCCAACTTAACTCAAATAAACCATCTTCATTCCTTTCTGCGCTTATGCTGTGAGGCTTATCGGGTATACTGTCAGACAACCACACCATTGGTGGTACTTTGGCAGGATATTTATAATATTTTCCCAAGCTATTTAAAACTCCTTTAGTATTTGAAAGTACATTTTCGGTCCTAAAATAAGCTTGTCCATGAGTATTTTTATCTCTTGAATAA
>DUUR01000316.1 GCA_012841425.1 Bacteroidales bacterium
GGATTATAGATTTAGGATGTAGCAGGATTCTAACTTCTGGTCAGCAACCAAAGGCTGACATGGGTATTGATCTGCTCAAAACACTTGTTGACATAGCTGGTGAAAGGATAATAATTATGCCTGGAAGTGGTGTTAATGAACATAATATTTCCGAAATAGCAACCTCGACTGGGGCAAAAGAATTTCATTTCTCGGCAAGAGAGCCCATTGAGAGTGGTATGATTTATCGCAATCCTAATCTTAAAATGGGTGGTACTTCCGTGGTGATTAACGAGTTTGAGGAACAGGTTACTAGTTCTGAAAAGGTAAGGTCGACTATTGAAGCACTGGGGAATTGAGAAGATTAAGATAACAGAGATACAGAAAAGATTAAGAAGTCTGACATACAAAGGAACCTAAGTAATAGGTGTCTATTGTTATTCATCCAAAAACATCAGATAGAAAGAGAAGATAGAAAAAAAATAATTACTAATAATATGAGAAAGATCAAATTCATAACTTTTATAATATTTACGGCCTTTATGGCATCGTGTACTATGGGAGGTAAAAGCTCTTCCATAGCAAACTATGATGTTATTCCTCTTCCCAATGAAATTAACACAATGGAGGGAGAGGCATTTGTTCTAAATAGCAAAACAAAAATCGTTTATCCAGAAGAAAATGATATGATGCATAGAAATGCTGAATTTATGGCCGAGTATCTTAATATTGCTACTGGACTAAAACCTGCGTTAAGCAATGATTTGCAAACAAAAAATGCAATTATACTTGATATAAGTCTAGAAAATGAAAACAAAGAAGCATACACTATCAATGTAAATAGTGAGAATATTACGATAAACGGAGCTTCAGAGGCTGGTGTTTTTTATGGTATCCAAACAATTAGGAAGTCAACACCAGTTGGAAAGGTAGGATCAGTAAACTACTCATCAGCAAGCATTTCAGATGAGCCCCGATTTGGTTATAGAGGAGTTAGCCTTGATGTGGCACGACATTTTCAACCAGTTGAATTTGTAAAGAAATATATTGATTTGCTTGCTCTGCATAATGTAAACCGTTTTCATTGGCATTTAACAGATGATCAGGGATGGAGAATTGAAATTGACTCATTTCCTGGACTTACCGAAGTTGGCTCTATGAGAAGTGAAACAGTAATTGGTCGCAACTCAGGTGAATATGATGGAACACCACACGGTGGATATTATACTAAAGACGAACTCAGAGAAGTAGTAGAGTATGCTAAAGAAAGGTATATTACTATCATTCCCGAGGTTGATCTACCTGGTCATATGTTGGCTGCACTAGCAGCATATCCTGAGTTGGGATGTACTGGCGGTCCGTACCATGTAATTGGAGAATGGGGTGTTTTTGATGATATTCTATGTGCTGGCAAAGAAGAGACTTTTGATTTCCTGGAGGCTGTTCTTACTGAGGTAATGGAGATATTTCCATCGGAACTTATTCATATAGGTGGAGACGAAGCGCCTAAAACACGTTGGGAAGAGTGTCCCCTTTGTCAGGCGCGCATAAAGGAATTGGGACTTACCGAAAAAGATGGACATACAGCAGAGCATTATCTCCAGAGTTATGTAACTTCTCGCATTGAAGAATTTCTTAACGAGCATGGTCGCAATATTATTGGATGGGACGAGATACTTGAAGGTGAGCTTGCACCCAATGCCACTGTAATGTCGTGGCGTGGCATGGAAGGTGGAATTCAAGCTGCTAGAATGGGGCATGATGTTATTATGACACCCACCACTTATAGTTATTTCGATTATTACCAAGCTCAAAATATAGATGAAGAGCCTTTTGGCATTGGTGGATATCTTCCGCTAGAGCAGGTTTATAGTTTTGAGCCTGCACCAGACATCCTTAGTGAGGGAGAGAAAAGACATATTCTTGGGGCACAAGCCAACTTATGGACTGAATACATAAAAGAACCTGAGCATGTAGAATATATGATACTACCACGACTTGCAGCAATGAGCGAAGTTCAATGGATGGATGCTGATAAGAAAGATTATGAAGAGTTTCTAGAGAGGCTACCAAGATTAATAAGTCATTACAACAAACTTGACTATAATTACGCTACACATGTATTCGATGTTCACGGAGTGTATACTCCTAATTTCGATTCAAATGCACTTGAAGTTGAATTTACTACTATAGATGATGCAGATATTTATTATACTCTTGATGGTAGCGATCCAACTGAATCATCAATAAAATATGAAGGTGTATTTACAATTAATCAAGACTCTGAGGTTAGAGCTGTTGCAATTCGCGATGGCGTAAAAAGTAAGCTTCTGAATGAAATGGTTAATGTTAACAAAGCAACCTATAAGCCAATAGAATTATTAACTACACCAGCTCGTAATTATGAATATGCAGGTGCAGGAATGTTAGTTGATGGTTTAAGTGGTAAGAGCACCAACTACCGTACTGGTAGATGGATAGGATATCAAGGTGAAGATTTAGTTGCCGTTATTGATATGTTAGAACCTACCGAAACAAGTTCAATGGAAATAAGAAATGCAGTGGTAACGGGCGACTGGATATTTGATGCTTCTGAAATTATTATTGAATCTTCTGATGATGGAAATAGTTATTCAACTGTTGCATCTGAAAAAATTATTGACAAGAATAACGATCACTGGGCCGATATATCAACTCATAAGATCTCATTTGAACCAGTCACCTCCAGATACTACAAGGTGTCTGTAAAGTGCTCCAGAATGCCCAGCTGGCACCCTGGAAGTGGCAGACGTGCTTATATATTTGTAGATGAGATTAAACTTAACTAACTGATCTTGCTATTGCATTATAAACAAGAGCGCCAAGTCATATTAGATTTGGCGCTCTTGTTTATAATCGACTGAATTGGTTTAATTATCCAATTATCTTAGTCCCAAAATTTAAGTTTTCTGAAGAGAGTATAGTAATTGTATTTCTTCTGCCCATATCAACTCGTCGGGTGTTTCCAGTATAAGTGGAAGATTGTCAAAACGTGGGTCATTCATTATAAAAGAAAACAAATCCATATTCATAACACCTTTACCTAAACTATCATGCCTGTCAACACGTGTAGCTAGCTCCTTTTTAGAGTCGTTTATATGCATACCTTTTAAATATTTGAAACCAACTATCTCTTCAAACTTATTAAAAGTATCATCATAACTTTCTCGTGTACGTAATTCATATCCCGCCGCAAGGGTATGTGCTGTATCCAGGCAAACACCAACACGACTTTTATCATCTACCTTGTCAATTATATGTGCTAAATGTTCAAATTTGTAACCTAAGTTACTACCCTGACCAGCAGTATTCTCTAATACAGCACAAACACCTGTTGTTCTTTCGAGTGCCATATTTATAGATTCAGCTATAAGGTCAAGGCACTTGTCCTCAGATATTTTATTTAGATGGCTACCTGGATGAAAATTAATTCTATTAATCCCAAGTTGTTCACATCTTTGCATCTCATCAAAGAAAGCCTGACGTGATTTTTTTAAACCATCTTCAGTAGGGTTACCTAAATTTATGAGGTAACTGCTATGTGGCAAAATATAATCTGGCGAATAACCAAACTTTTTGCATCTCTCCTTAAAATTTATAATATTCTCCTCCTTATAAGGAGAAGCAAACCATTGTCGCTGATTTTTTGTAAAAAAAGCGAAAGCCTTCGCTCCAATCGCATTGGCATTAACCGGGGCATTTTCTACACCACCCGACGCGCTTATATGTGCACCTACAAATTTCATAACTAGTTAATCTTATTATTTCTTTGGAAAGGTTATTAAGAAACATAAACCTCCCTCAGATCTGTTTTTTGCTAAAATACTTCCTTTGTGAAATA
>DUUR01000317.1 GCA_012841425.1 Bacteroidales bacterium
GCCTCACTTACTGAGCTTGCAGTGGAGTGCTGAATATACTCTTTTATAATAGGAAATGACTTCCAGGCAGCAAATGCTTTAAATGCTAGTATTACTTCTATTTCAGCCCTATCTTTTACAGATTTTATAAGTTGAAGGTTTTTACGCATAAGCTCCTCTTCCATTACATAGCAAGGTGAGGGAATCTTAGAGAAATTAATCATTGTTATATATTATGAAAGATTTATGTTTTAGTTACCGTGTTTATTGGTGTAATCATATCATTACTATTCGGTGTTATCACCATTTTCGGGTTCAAATTTGTATTTACCAATATGCACTTTCTCCCATTTCAAATTATGTAGGTCGGCAGGAGTTCTTTCGTTCTCTTTTTTTCCAAAAGATATAATACAAACAACCTCAAGTGGCATTGGAATGTTGAGTAAATCATTTATATATTCGCCAGCAGTAATAGTTTCCGAATAGTTGCGATTTCGAACCTGAACCCAGCAACTGCCAATACCCAGTTCCTCGGCCTGCATTTGCATATTTATAGCCGCTATAGAGGCATCTTCTACACATGCATTACTAAGTAGAGGATTGGCTGCAATAACCACTGCCATTGCAGCATCTGCAATGAAAGTAGCACTATGAGGCTTACATAATGATAAAGCCTTTAGTATTTGTTTATCTTCAACTGCGATAAAGTCCCAAGAATGTTTATTCTTTGATGTGGGCGAAAGAAGTGCAGCCTCCAAAATCAATTTTGTTTCATCTGACGATAGCAACTCTGGGGTATATTTACGAATACTGCGCCTTTTTATCTGTAATTGTTGAAAATTTTCTATCATAAGTAGTTTATTTAATCTGAAAACATGAAAACGGAGTACAATAATAAGCAAAAGAATGGAATATTTAAACTTATACAATAATCATAACTAGCGTTAAAGTGAGATTATATCTCCTCAAAACACTAATGATCAGGAAGTATTATATAGAATTAATCTATAATACCAAGTTTTTTTATAATTTTGCAACAAATTGATAGACAATATGCATCACACTTCGATAATAAAAATGAAACCATCTATAAAGATGGCAGATCAGATAGATTCAAATCCAAAGCTACTACTGATGTTACAACACTTCAACATCGATTTTAGAGTTAGTGATTTAACAGTTTCGCAACTTTGCAAAGAATATGACATCAGCGAAAATCTCTTCGTGGATATTGCCAATCTATATAATGGTTTTGGAGCTAAGAAAAACCATACATACACAAAAAAAGATCTTCTGCAGGTGATCGATTTTTTAAAAAACACTCACCTCTACTATCGCTCAGATATGTATCCGCAAATAAATAGTTATATCCACCAACTGCAGGAGAACCACCCTGAGGTGGAACTAAGGCTGATAGAAAAGTTTTTCAATGAATACTTCACCGAGGTGAAAGAGCATTTAGATTACGAAGATGACATTGCATTTCCGTATTTTATAAAGCTATTAAATGAAAATAGTACTAATGAGGCTCGCGAACTATACTCTTCTAAAGAATATAGCGATCATCATACCGATATTGAGCTGAAGCTAC
>DUUR01000318.1 GCA_012841425.1 Bacteroidales bacterium
CTATCAGGTACCTCAGAAGGTATCTGAATTAGAAACTCTACCCAATCTTTATCTTTCACGTAGCCCAATCTCTCTATCTGCTCTTTGTAATAAGGATAATTGTAAATGGTTGCCATTGTACCCATCCGGTCATACCCTTCAATTAGCATGCCCTCATGATCCAGATCGGTGAATCCGAGAGGTCCATGTATTTTCTCCATACCTCTGGCGCGCGACCAGCTCTCTGCAGCACCAAATAGAGAGTCAACAACATCATTATCATCAATAAAATCAACAAAACCAAATCGAGCATGTTTTTGATTCCAAGTTTCGTTTGACTTATGGTTGATTATCGCTGCAATTCTTCCCACAATTTCTCCTCCTCTATAAGCAAGAAAATAGGTTGCATCACAATGATCGAAAGCTGGATTCTTACTTCTGTTTAGAGTAGCTCTCTCATCGTAAATTAAAGGAGGAACAAAATAGTCATTCCCTTTATACAGATCGATACTAAAATGGATGAACTTCATCAGATCATCATTAGATGTGACTTTCTTAATTACAACTGTCATTATATTAAATTCTATTGGTTCTTATGTATGCTTGCTTTTATTCATTTACTCATTTCTGACGCTTCACAAAGATAATGATTTTTTCATTTAACAGTAGATGACAATATTATTCTTTGATTTTCTCTTTAAAATGTAGCCACCAACCCAAGACATCACTAACATAGCTAATAGTTTCATCACCCCTAAAATAGCCATTTTTACAAACAGGATCGTTATAATATTGCTCTAATCGCTTTAGCTGTATAAATTTTTCAACACTCCCATCCCATACATCTTTATCGGCACCATATTTTTCTGCAAGTGCTCTGGCATCGGAGATATGCCCTATACCTCCATTGTAAGAAGCTAACGCCAATTTTAATTGCTCATCTTTATTCTCAACGGAATTAAAAAAGACAATCAATTTTTGAAGATATTCTGCCCCTGCTCTAATATTAGCTTCAGGATCAATAAGCATATCACTATCAACACCTAAAGAGGCCGCAGTAGAGGGCATCAATCCCATAAGTCCTTTAGCACCTGCCCAAGATGTGCCTTCACTATTAAAAGTAGACTCCTGGTAAGAAACTGCTGCTAGCAACCTCCAATCTATCCCTACCGCCTCTCCATACTGCCTAAAATACACATCGTAAGGCGATATCACTCCTTCTCCCAGATTACTCTTGAAAGTTGGTAAGTGAACATCAGAATATCCTTTTGCAACCTCAAAATATCTTTTTATAATTCTCAGATATGCTGGTTGAGAAATGCTCTTTTTGAACCAACTGTTTAGTGAATCGGCAAGGATAGGACTATCCATTCTAACCACCCAAGACGATCTTTGATCGAAGCTAATTGGAAGATGAACATCTATATTGTTGAAATATGTTTGATTGAACTTTGCTAAGTCGTCATCTGCAACAGTATACTCTATTTCACCTCTTGACACCATACGTACCAGATCCTCTACAAGCACTGTATCTCCTCTAATCTCTTCAATGATAATACCCCCTCCTAGCTCATTATTAAGATTTATAATTCTATCGTGAAAGCGAGACCCTTTGACAACTGTTACTTTTTTCCCTATTAAATTAGCAACATCAGTAATCATGAAATCTATATGCTGTGCTCTTTGAACTAACACCTGATGAGTAATTTGCTGCAATCCGCAATAAAGAATAGAATCTCGCATTTCATTAGTAACAGGCATATCATATGCAATTACATCAACCTCTCTATTCTTAAGCAACTTCATCATTGAGTTTGAGTTTTCTGCCACAGTAATTTTAGGCGTAAGGTTGTGCTGTCTACTAAACTCAGTTATCATATCGTAATGGTATCCCATTGGCTGATCGCGGTATATGAAATAGGAAGTGGAAGAGTTTAAAGTTATTACACGTAGTGTATCATTTTGCAATATCTGTGGGAGGTCATGTCCATTTTTATTCTTACCCCCTTCGCTACACGAAACTGACAGCAAAATTATAATTAAAGATATTAGTAGAACTCTTATCATGCATTTTATAAAATTAAAACTGTGGTAAAATTACAAGTTTTTATCATTACTTGCTCATTTAAAATCAAATAAAGCACAAAAAACAGGATGCCTTTAACAAAAACATCCTGTAGCATTAGCGCAGATTGGTTTAAATTCTATTCATATGCAATTTCTCCATGTTCAGAAATATCAAGACCAACCGATTCACTTTTTGAGCTAATCCTTATTCCTACAAGTTTATCTACAATCTTAAAAAGCAACCAAGTCATTAATGCACTAAACAAAACGGTTGCTAAGGTAGCGATAAACTGTACCCACAGCTGACTCCAATTGCCATACAGTGTACCTTGTGCTCCACCTTCTCCAGTAATTGCCTGAGTGGCAAACACTCCTATAAGGATTGAGCCTATTATCCCACCAACACCATGCACACCAAACGCATCAAGAGAGTCGTCATACTCAAATCGTGGTTTAACGTATGCCACCATCCAAAAGCATACGAGACCAGATATAATTCCTATTACGAAAGCCCCCAATACTCCTGTAGATCCAGCAGCAGGAGTAATAGCTACTAATCCCGCAACAACCCCAGTACAAAAACCTACAACTGTTGGTTTTTTGTTTATAATTTTATCAAGGAATGTCCAAGTAAGTGCAGCAGCGGCTGCAGCAATATTTGTAACCAATATGGCATTTGCCGATATTCCGTCTGCCGCCAAGCCACTTCCTCCATTAAAACCTAGCCAACCCATCCACAGTAAGGCTGTGCCAATAACCACAAATGGAATATTATGAGGTGTAATTGGATCTTCGCTTTTAATATTCCAGCCTTTCCTTTTACCTAAAAGGATTGCCATAACCAGTGCAGAGACTCCGGCATTGATATGAACAACAGTACCTCCAGCAAAATCGATGGCACCTAATTCACCAATCCATCCACCGCCCCACACCCAATGTGCAAGCGGGTTATATACTATAAGAGCCCATAGCACAGAAAAAAGCAGAAACCCTTTAAATTTTATTCGTTCTGCGAAAGCTCCAATTATCAAAGCAGGAGTTATTACAGCAAACATTCCCTGAAATGACACAAACAGCAATTCAGGAATTGAATAACCCTCTAATAATTGACCTACACCTATACCATTCAGAAATATTTTATCAAAACCTCCTATAAAAAAATCTATCTTATCGCCTCCAGTAGTAAAAGCAAGGCTATACCCAACAACAACCCATTCTATAATTATTACTGCCGTAAGTATAAGACACTGCATCAGCACACTTAATACATTCTTTCGCCTTACTAAACCCCCATAAAAGAGAGCCAAACCTGGAATAGTCATCATCAACACAAGAATTGTAGATACTATTATCCATGCAGTATCTCCACTATCTAGCAACACACTCTCTACCTGCTCCAAAGTATATAATTCTTCATTCATATCGTTTATTTTTATTTTTGTTTATCATACAATGATTCATCACCTCTATCACCTGTTCTAATTCTAATGGACTGATCAATAGTGTATACGAAAATTCTACCGTCACCACTTTCGCCTGTAAAGGCCGATTTAAGAATTGCATCTACTGATTTCTGTACATTAATTTCTCTTACTACAAAAGAGAGAAAAATACGATCTATAGCATTTACATCATATGCAATACCTCTAAAGATGAGACCTTGTGTGGCGGTACCTTGCCCTTTTACCTCCCACCAAGATAGGAAGTCGATATCAGCATTATGCAATGCTTTTCGTACCTCGTCGAACTTCGACTTACGAATAATTGCTTCAATTTTTTTCATAACTTTTTATTTATTGTTAATTATCAGAATTTTACTCCAAACACCAGAAAAACATCCTTGGAGTCAGGGTTAAGAATAGCTTGTGTATAAAGAGGGACAGAGAAATTATCATTTACCGATATCTCCTTGCTAGCCTTAATAGAGGTTACAACAAATGCAAATCCATCAGAATAGTACCCAGTTTTTGGAGTAACGCCTACTATCAAATCGATATCTGCAAACGATGTTGGTATGGTATAGCTTGCCTCAACAAATGTTGAATAGTCTTCATCACCTACAAAATTGGTATTCCAAACAAAAGTTAAGGGAAGTGACTCTCCAAACGTATAAGATAAAGTAGCCTCAACAACATGTTCAGAAAAATTAAAATAACTCACCTTATCACCATTTGGAAGATCATGAGGCAAAAAATAATCAGTTATTAACAAACTCAAATTACCAATTGAGTAACGCACATAAAGATCGAACTCTCTCCAGCTACTATTGAAGCTAGAAGAGCCCCAAACCCCTAGTGTGAGTCCATTTGCAGAAAGTGATATACCTGGCTGAATAGAAGCAGGACCAACATATAAGCCACGCCATATATAAGCACTCACAAAATCTGCTTCAGCTTTTACTGTGAGTCCTTGAGATTTAACTGTACCCAAGGAGATAACTAAAGAAAATAGCACAATAAATAATTTAATCATAGATGAATTTTTAAAGTGAATAACCCAATTTAAATCTTATTGTAAAGTAATAGTTGCAAAAAATATTAATCTGACAATAAAACGCATCGCCGACTATCATTTTCACTCTATTACGATGCAAATATAATCTTTTAGTTTTTATTTCAAAGCTTTTGTAAACATTTTATTCTATTTTTATCGCTTTTGGCGTCTTTTTGTAATCTATAATTTGTAAAACACTTTCATTTCGACAAAACACTAACTATTGCTAAACTTGACTTTGTAAGGTTAAAATGATATATTTGAAAAAATTGACTTAATAAAAATGAAAAGCACCATTCTTTATTTTTTCTTTTTCCTTATTGGATTACCATTAACAATTGAAGCTCAAAACTATAACTGGCGAGAGTATGTAATTCAGCTAGCAGAAGAGGAAGATACCAATGCCGCAGCTATTGAAAACATGTACGAAGAACTTTTAGAATTAGAACACAATCCTTTTAATCTAAACAGTGTAACAAAGGAGGAGCTAGAAACAATTCCCTTTTTAAGCATTGAAGAAATAAACGCGATTGTTACTTTCCTAAAGTACAACCGCCCAATAGAGACAGTCTATGAATTGAGGAATGTTCGAAACCTAAGTTTCAGAACAATTCAACTTATTATACCTTTCTTTTATGTAGAAGATGGAGGGTCGAGCAGATCAATTGCAGATACAACGAAAAGAGGGGAGAATGCAACCCCATACTCACCATTAAATCAACTCTCTAATGCCCTAAAATATGGCAGACATGAGATTCAGATGAGGTTTGACAAAACACTTACACCCCGTGCAGGTTACGGACATTTTAGCGATAGTATCCTACAACGCTATCCAAACCGTAAGTATAGAGGTGAAGATTATTATAACTCAATTAGATACTCTTTAAAATACAGAGATAAAATTCAAATGGGATTTACAGCCGAGAAAGATGCGGGGGAGCCCTTTCTTAAAGAAGATTACCCTAAAGGGTATGATCATTATGGCTTTCATATTATTATTAATGATATAGGGAAGTTAAAGACACTTGCATTAGGAGATTACAGGCTGTCGTTTGGACAAGGACTGATTCTTAATAATGATTTTATTGGTAGCAAGTCGTGGGGAGTTGACAACGTTACAAGACGCACTCTTAAACCAAAGCGACATTTCTCAACTGCTGAGTATGGCTTCTTTAGAGGTGGTGCTGCCCTATTTGAGTTTGGTAATATCTCACTAACAACTTTCTATTCAAATAAACTTATAGATGCCAACATTTCAGAAAATGGTAATATCACATCATTTAAAGTTGATGGCTTACATCGTACTCCACTTGAAATGAGCAAAAAAAGGAACACGCGCGAGCAGGTTGCAGGTACAAATATAAATTACAGAAAAAATAGATTTCAAACTGGTATTAGCGCCTTATATCACACATATAATAAAATGTATAATCCCTCATTAAGAGAATATAACAAGTTCTATTTAAGAGACTCACGTAATTTTAATGCCAGTGTAGATTATTCGTATCAACTTCCAGGATTTATTATAGCAGGAGAAACAGCTCTGTCTAAAAATGGATCTGTTGCTACAATAAATTCAATGCAATACAGACCTTCAACAACCACTTCATTTACTGCCTTATATAGATACTATCCCGTCTCATACAACGCCCTGCATGCACAAGCATTTGCTGAGGGAAGTAGAGTTCAGAACGAAAAGGGTGTTTATATTGGTGCAACCTTCAAACCATTTAAAAGAACTACAATTGCCACATATATTGATTATGCACGTTTCCCTTGGCCCAAATATGGTGTTGTTAAACCATCTAAAACAACCGACTTATATTTACTGGGATCATATAATTTAACCCAACACTCATATATCGAGGCCAGATATAAATACAAGAAGAAAGAGAAGAATGTAAAACAGCCAGAAACGAAAAGTAATATCGTATTGCCATATGATACTCATAAGCTACGCTTGCGTTACTCCATCGACAACAATACTGGATGGAACTTCAGAACTACGTTAGATATAGCCCGGTATAAAGTAAAGCAAGCAGAGAAAGAGCTAGGTCTAATGATTTCTCAGAACATAAATTACAAAGGAAGCGGCAAGTTATCAGCAAACACATATCTGGCAGCGTTTAATGCCGAAACATATAATGCCAGGCTCTTTTCGTACGAGCGTAATCTACTCAGCACTTTTTATATGCCTTCATTTTATGGAAAAGGCATGCGATATGCTATAAATAGTAGGTACGACTTCTCAAAGTCTCTTTCCATATCCATTAAAGCAGCGCGCACTAAATACTTCAATAGAGATACTATTAGCTCGGGAGCTGATCAGATAAATGGTAACAGTAGAACCGACATATACACGTATTTACGATTGAGGTTTTAGCATTGTAACTATCGATGCTCTACTTAGGCGTTTAGTATTCAAAAAGTTTATGGACGTTTTAGAGCAGTATTTATATTCAACCAGATTATGTAGGTTTTATTTAGCTGTTTAATAATCAACAAGAATTTTGTATTTTTGCATACTTATATACTCAATTATGGCAAACCCTCTACTACAAATAGATTCACTTACAAAAAGCTTTGGCGATTTACTTCTGTTTAATGAAATATCATTTGGTATTGCAGAGGGAGATAAAATTGGATTAATTGCAGCCAATGGATCGGGAAAGACAACACTACTAAACATTATATCTGGAAAAGAGCCTTATGATAGTGGAAGGGTTGTATTTAGAAACGACATAAGGGTAGATTATCTAGATCAGTCCCCCTCGTTTGATCCAGAACTAACTGTACTTGAAGCCTGTTTTAGTGTAGATAACGAGACAGTAAAACTAATTGCCAAGTATGAAGAAATAATGGTATCAGCAGATCAGGAAGGACTGGATGAAGTGCTTGCAAAAATGGACCTTCTTAATGCTTGGGACTATGAGCAACGTATAAAACAGATATTAACTCAACTTAAAATAGTTGACTTTAAACAGAAAATTGGAGAGCTGTCTGGTGGGCAAGTAAAACGTGTTGCCCTTGCCAATGTGCTTATTGGTGAGCCCGAATTGGTTATGCTTGATGAGCCCACCAACCATTTAGACCTTGAGATGGTTGAGTGGCTCGAGGAGTATCTTTCTAGAAACAATATTAGCTTGTTGATGGTAACGCACGACAGATATTTTCTTGATCGTGTCTGCACCAGCATAATTGAGATAGACAGCAAACAGTTGTACTCCTACAAAGGGAACTACTCTTACTATCTCGAGAAAAGAGATGAACGCCTTGCTACAGAAGGCACTGAAGTAGCAAGAGCAAAAAACCTTATGAGAAAAGAGCTAGAGTGGATGCGCAGACAACCCAAAGCCAGGGGCACTAAATCTAAATCTAGAATTGATGCTTTTTACACTCTTGAAGAGAAGGCAAACAAGCAGAGAGATAATAGTAATCTACAAATTGCCGCAAAAGGAGCATACATAGGCAAGAAGATATTTGAAGCTAAAAATGTAAGTAAGAGTTACGGTGATATTAAGATAACAAATGATTTCAACTACCTCTTTACCCGTTATGAGAAAATGGGAATTGTAGGAAATAACGGTACTGGTAAATCAACATTTATAAAAATGCTACTTGGCGAAGTAGAGCCCGACAGTGGTAATTTTGAAATAGGAGAAACTATAAACTTTGGATATTATAGTCAGGACGGACTACATTTTAACGACCAAACAAAAGTTATTGATGTTGTTACGAATATTGCCGAAGTTATAGATATGGGCGATGGAAAACACCTTACAGCATCACAATTCTTACTCCATTTTATGTTCCCGCCCGAGAAGCAACACAATTTTGTAGCTAAGCTCAGTGGAGGCGAAAAAAGAAGACTATATCTATGTACCGTTTTAATAAAAAACCCCAATTTCCTTGTTCTTGACGAGCCTACAAACGACCTCGACATCATTACACTAAATATTCTTGAGGAGTATCTGGCAGCATTTAAAGGTTGCCTTATTGTGGTGTCGCACGACCGCTATTTTATGGATAAGGTTGTTGATCATCTTTTGGTGTTTCATGGAGATGCCGAGATACAGAATTTCCCAGGTAACTATACTCAGTTTAGAGAGTGGAAATTAGAGAAAGATAAGATAGAGGCAGAAGAAATAAGAGCCGAGAAAGCAGATAAAAATATAAAAGCAATAACTGAGCAAGGCGACAATAAAAAAGAGAATAAAAAGAAATTGAGCTACCGCGAAAAGCAAGAGTTTGAATCTCTTGAGAAAGAGATAGAAGAGCTTGAGAACGAAAAGAAAGATTTAACAACACAACTATCCTCGGGCACCTTGTCAAATGATGAGTTGATTAACCACTCTAACCGTATAACAGAGATAATTGAGCTTATAGACGAAAAAACCATGCGCTGGCTAGAATTAAGCGATATTTAGAATAAAAGTAATTATACAATTTTTTTATTACCCCATTGATATTAATTTTGCATGTTTTTTTAAACTAAAGTCGATGGAGTATAACGAATTATTTGCCCGTACCGAGCTATTACTAGGTTCCGAAACGATGCGAGAAATTGCATCAAAAAGAGTAATACTTTTTGGTGTTGGAGGCGTTGGTAGTTGGTGTGCAGAAGGATTAATAAGGAGCGGTATTACACAACTAACAATTGTAGATTCAGACAAAGTAGCAGTTGCCAACATCAACCGCCAGCTACCAGCAACCACCAAAACTGTGGGCATGCTAAAGGTTGAAGTTTTACGAAATAGACTAATCGAAATAAACCCAAATGCCCAGATAACATCTATTCCCCATATCTACTGTCCAGAATCGGCAGAATCATTTCAACTTGGCAAATACGACTATGTAATAGATGCGATAGACTCACTCTCTAACAAGTTAGATCTACTGTGCAGAGCCTCAGCTACGAATGCTGTTGTATTCTCTTCTATGGGAGCAGGATTGAGATTAGATCCCCAAAAAATAAGAGTTGCAGAATTTAAAAAAGTACGAGGCTGCAAGCTTGCTTATGCCCTTAGACAAAAATTGAAAAAGGGTGAAACTCTAAAAAAACCTATTCTTTGTGTTTATAGTGAGGAGATTAACAAAAACAACGGAGAAGATGCATTAGCTAATGCAGACGAAAACAGTAGCTTTAGAAAGGCACGCATAAACGGAACAATGGTTCAGGTAACAGCAGTATTTGGCTTCACTCTTTCGGGATTAGTAGTGCAAGATATAGTTAATTGCAATTCTCATAAAACTTTAAGCTGATAGAACTTTCAATCAAAATGCTTAACTTTGCGCTATCAAACAGCAACTTCCACAAGAAAAGTAAACAATCATTGGTATGAACATCGAACACATTTTACAAGAATCAATAATCAGTGCTATAAACGAGCTTTATGGTTCTGTTGTAGATAAAACTCAAATAACACTGCAGAAGACAAATAAAGAGTTTAAAGGACATTACACCTTAGTAACATTTCCACTCTTAAAAATTTCTCGCAAAAACCCCGAGCTCACCGCTCAGGAAATTGGCTCATACCTTTCGCAGCACTCACCAATTGTTTCTGAATACAATGTAATTAAAGGTTTTCTAAACCTCTCAATTTCAACGGAAACATGGCTTAAGCTATTTCAAACTATAGATAGCGACACCGATTATGGTCTTACACCGGCAGATGAAGATGCACCCCTATTTATGGTAGAATACTCATCGCCAAACACAAATAAACCTCTGCATCTAGGTCACGTTCGCAACAACCTACTAGGTCACGCACTTAGCGAGGTACTGAAAGCAAATGGCAAGAAGGTAGTAAAAACCAATATAGTAAACGACCGTGGCATTCATATCTGCAAGTCGATGTTGGCCTGGAAAAAATGGGGTAATGATGAAACACCCGAATCTTCAGGTAAAAAAGGAGATCATTTAACAGGCGATTTTTACGTACTGTTTGATCAGAATTATAAAAAAGAGGTTGCTGAACTTCAAAGCAAAGGTTTATCTAAAGAAGAAGCAGAAGAGAAGTCTGAATTAATGGCCGAAGTGCGAGAGATGCTTCGCAAGTGGGAGGATAACGACGCTGAAACAGTAAACCTTTGGAAGATGATGAACAACTGGGTGTATGCTGGTTTTGATGATACATATCGCGAAATGGGAGTTTCGTTTGACAAGATTTACTATGAATCAGAAACTTACCTTGCTGGAAAAGAAGAGGTGCTGCGTGGACTAAAAGAAGGCATCTTTTATCAAAAACCAGATGGCTCTGTTTGGGTAGACCTAACCTCACATGGCTTAGACCATAAACTGTTACTAAGATCCGACGGAACATCGGTTTACATGACCCAAGATATTGGTACTGCCAAGCTACGTTTTGATGATTACCAAATTAACAGAATGATATATGTAGTTGGGAATGAGCAGAACTACCATTTTCAGGTGCTATCAATAATTCTTGACATGCTAGGCTTTGAGTTTGGCAAAGGGCTGGTTCACTTCTCATACGGAATGGTAGAACTACCAGAAGGAAAAATGAAGTCGCGCGAAGGTACTGTTGTTGATGCAGACGACCTAATGGCCGAGATGGTTGATACAGCACGAGAAATGTCGCAAGAACTGGGTAAGCTTGATAATGCCACCCCTAATGAAGTAGAGGACATTAGTCGCATGATTGGATTAGGTGCACTTAAATATTTCATATTAAAAGTAGACCCTAAGAAAAATATGACCTTCAACCCAAAAGAATCTATCGACTTTAATGGCAATACAGGCCCATTTATTCAATATACGCATGCACGTATTCAGTCGGTACTCAGAAAAGCCGAAGAACAAAAAATCGATATCCCCGAAACAATTGACACATCAATAAACCTATCAGAAAAAGAGGAGGGATTAATTCAGCTACTCGCAGAGTTTAAGTCGGTTGTTAAGCAGTCGGGCGAAGAGTATAACGTATCGCTGATTGCCAATTATATATACGACCTAGCAAAGGAGTATAATCAGTTCTATCACGATCACACTATTCTTAAAGAAGAGAACAGCAACATACGTAACTTCAGGTTGTTGCTCTCAAAGAATGTAGCACTTACCATCAGTAAAGGTATGTCGCTGTTCGGTATAAATGTTCCGGAACGAATGTAACTCTTGCTCCGGAACCTTACTACCATTTTATTAAAATGGGGCTGTCTCAAAAGCTTGACAGCTCCATTTTTTTATATCAAATTTTCTATAGAAAACCTTCCAAAACATTGTTATTTAAAACACTATAGAACAAGCTTTTACCTAAACTTGAAGAGTATGAGCGGCATTTAGATACTCTGGGCAATCGCAATAGTTATTCCAAGACAAACTCCGATGCAACCTTTATGCGTATGAAAGAGGATCATATTCTCAATGGACAGCTAAAGCCTGTATATAATGTTCAGATAAGTACGGAGAATCAGTTTATAAGCCATTATGATTTTTATATTAGAGAAATTCATACTTAACTGACAAAATGATATTTTCCTCGCTTGTTTTAGGAATAATATAAGCTAAATACCAGGGTTCCATGACCGTAGTAGTATTTTTCTTTACAGAAATAGTAAATATATATTTATTATCTGTTATCGAAATTGTTTTCTCAATTTCCCCTATCCCTGATGTCGAAACACCTTTGACTAACAATAAAGTATACTTATTAAAATCAATGTCCTTTGCATTGGGAAAATTTGAAAAAACCCTTTGAAATTCATCCTTATCATTAATTTGTACAGCCTTATCTGTCTCAATATTTAATTCTAAAGCACTAGCCTTGGCCGGTAACTGATATTCCTGATAAACAAAATCCTCAAATTCGCTATCACAACCACACAAACAAATCAACATAAATATGGATAAAATAATTTTCATAATTTGCTCAATTTATATTAATAATTATAAGCGTCTTCTAGCTTCCAATACGGCATTATACGCATCAACCAATCCGTATCCCACCTCTCCGTTCCATGTGCCATTAGGTCTACCGGATACCGTTGTATAAGAATAACTATCCACTTTTTTTGCTGTTTTTTCTATAATATCTTTAACCTCCTGAGCTGTAAGGTTCTTGTTTACAGAAAGGATCAATGCAGCAACAGCAGCAACATGAGGGCAAGCGGCTGAAGTTCCATCGAAATTCATCGTATAATCAGAAGTATCATAACCATATCCGTAAAGTAAATCAGTTGTTGGAATGTATTCGCCAGGAGCTACAATATCCAATTCTGTTCCATAATTACTAAAACTTGACCTTCTTCCATTTTGCCCTATAGCTCCCACTGCTATTACGCTCGAATGGCAATTAGCTGGAAAAGAAACACGATTACGACTATCATTTCCAGTAGCAAATACAACAACAGTCCCTTTTCCATTTCGTCCCCAACCTGCATCATAGCGAATAGCATCTGTAATCATAGAACTTGTCGGACCACCCCATGAACAGCTAATAACATCCGCACTTCTGGAAGCTAATGCTATTCCTGATGCTAATTGTTGACCTGCATTAGGTTGAGTCTCAAAGTTATGAGCATAGCTCTCGATTGCTACTTTAGGTGCTATACCCGCAATACCTTTATTATTATTTGCTGTCGCTCCGATAATACCGGCACAGGCAGTACCATGTTGATTGTATATATTTGTGGCATACCACCAACCTTGAACAAGATCATATGCCGGCATAACATTGGTTAGATCCGGGTGTAACAGTTCGATCCCCGTGTCAATAATAGCAACTTTAACATTTGCGCCCTGTGTTAATGCGTAAGCAGATACCCAATTAATTGAGTTACTTCCTTTAAGATTCCATTGTTTAGTAAAATAAGTATCATTGGTATTTACAGCAAAATTACCTATTATGTCAGGCTCTGCAAATTCAAAAAGACTTGACTCATAGAATTCATTAGCCAATTGTAAAGCATCCCCAGCTGATTCATTGTCGCATGAAAGAGTGTACCATAAAGGCATAAACTCATTATTACCAATGATCTCTACATTATTTTTAATGGCTAATTCGATAAGTTTATCCTTATCTTTCTCTGATTTTAATTTCACATAAAAGAGATGTGAAATACCAATTTCCTCACCTAACGAAGACTTATAAAAAGGAGATTTATAAATAATAGCAGGAATCTCACCAGTAATTGCTGATTTTAAATTCCTCTCTGTTATGCCCCACATGATATTATCTTTCTCTGTAGCAGCTTTGTCCGATAAAACAATTCCTGTAAGTTTTAATTCTTGAAATTCCCCTTTAAAAAGAGGGGAAGAACTCCGACTTTTAAGCGAAGATAATTCCTGTAAATCTTTCTTTTTAAATACAACATATTCTTTTTCCGGAATCTCTTCTAAGTAGATTTTTTCTCCTTCATACCAATAGTATTTTGCATTCTCCATATTTTGAACACCGTCTTCCACTTGAATTTTATTTTCTACGGTAGGATCATTCTCTATTAAAAGAGAATCATTACATCCCCAGAATAAAGGGATGGCTGTTAAAAAGCATAACAATTTAAGACCAATAATTCTTTTCATAAATCAAATTAAGTTAATACATAGTATTATTTCTCGAGTGTAGATTTCTCTATATTACATAAGTAATCACAATTTCATTATTGCCTTTTACAAATCTAAATGTTTATCAGCAATAAAAAAAACATAACACACAGTAAAATAAATAATTAATGTTAAGAAAGAGGAGTAGTTCGTTCAAAACATAAATAATATACTGAATAGCAGTGAAATATCTTGCATTTTATTTGGATAAAACCGCAGAAGTTTATTTATTTAAGTATCTAATTTACAATTAAATGACTCGATATAAACCCTACGATTTACACCCAATATATAAAGATGGTTCTTGCCTATGGTATAACTTCCACTTCTTCTTTTTGGTTTGTATTTACTTTATTGTCTGAATCATCGATTTCTTTCAGGGCATCCTAAATCTTATGTTCGAGTGCTGACAATTCTGTTTTCAATCGATTCAATTCCCCGACTTTCTTCCATGGTGTATTAACTATTTCCTGCAAAGCAGCAGTCCCTTTTTTTAACTGTGTTATCTCTGTCTGTGGAACAACTACAGACAGTTGTGGAAAACCGTTCTGATTCGACTGTTATTTTACTAGACAAGGAAATTGTAGGCTTCGCTAACTTTTGCGAAGTTAAAACAAACGAGTCTTGTTCGATTGGAAATGTTATTGTCAGTTCCAATTTTCGAAACAAAGGGATAGGCAAGTACTTGATGGAGATTATGGAATCCATCGCATTGGAGAGATATAATGTCAAAGAGATACATATCTCCTGTTTCAATACTAATCTCTCTTTATTTGAGGTGATCTTTATTCTATATGCTCTTTATTTAAGATGCTTTGCTAAGAATCCTAGCATAGTACTATAAAAATCCATGCGGTTCTCTTCACGATAGAAGCCGTGCCCTTCGTTATATTTCACCATATAAGGTATATCCATTCCTTTGGCACGCAGGGCTGTAACTATCTGATCAGACTCATTAATATTTACTCTAGGGTCATTTGCTCCCTGCACCACATACACAGGTTTTATAATCCTATCGGTTCTGTTTACTGGCGACACCTCCCTAGCAATTAAACTCTCTTCGGGGTCATCAAGATCATACCATATCTCTTTTACCATTTCGGTAAGCGGTTTCCAGTACTCAGGAAATGAAGAGAAAAATGTTTCAATATTAGAAACACCCACGTAATTAACACCACAAGTGTATAAATCGGGAGTGTTAACCAGTCCCATTAACGTTGCATACCCACCGTGGCTACCACCATAAATGGCTATCTTATCCTTATCAACCCAGCCTTGAGAAATTGCGTAATGCACACCATCCTCAACATCATCCATAACCTTACGCCCAATTTGTTTGAATCC
>DUUR01000319.1 GCA_012841425.1 Bacteroidales bacterium
ACTTATTGCCTATGTTAAGATTATTGTAGGCGTCGATAACATAAGATAGATCAAAACCATTATTAATTATCTCATCGTTAGGGATATCACGTAGGTCTACACCATAACATTTCTTATTTAAAAGAGGAGGGTTTTTTGCACCCGATACACTACGAGGCGTGAAAGAGAAAGTGGAGTTTTTATAATTGGGGTGACCATAAACCTCAAATGGAAATGAAGTGCCTCTGCCTAGGCTCATAACGGTACCTTCAAAAAGGCATGTTGAGGGGTAAAGATATATTGAATGAATATTTGGCAGGTTGGGAGAGGGGGCAACTGGCAGCTCATAAGGGGTTTGATGCGTATAGTTTTTGCACGAAACAACTGTAAGATCACATTCTCTACCCTTAGGCAACCATTTTTCGCCATTAATCATAAGTGCAAGTTCACCCAATGTCATGCCGTGCACAACGGGTATTGGGAGGGCGCCTACGCCCGATCTATGCCTCATATCAAGTATTGGACCATCTACATACATTCCGTTGGGATTGGGGCGATCAAGAACAATCATCTTTTTGTTGTGTTCGGCACAGGCATCCATTAATCGCATCATGCTTATGTAGTACGTATAGAATCTTAGTCCCACATCCTGCAAATCAAATAGTAGAACATCAAATTCCTTCATTCTGCTTGCAGAGGGCTTTCCGCTTCCGCTACCATATAACGACCAAATAGAGATTCCCGTTTTGTCATCTACAGAACTGGCTACATGTTCACCAGCATCGGCTGTGCCTCTGAAACCATGCTCGGGTGAGAAGATTCCAACTACATTTAAGCCCTCCTTAACGAGCATATCTACAAGGTGCTCATCACCAACAATGCCTGTTTGATTAGACATAACAGCAATTCGCTTATCTTTAATCAGCGGGAAGTAGGCATCGGTAATTTCGGCTCCCACTTTGATGCTGTTTTGGATGTCTAGAATGTTATTTTGAGCGCTGGTTTGGGCGGTGTCCTTAGATTTATCAATTGATTGCTCTTCTCCATATCTGTAATTACGATTTGATCCCTGCACGCAAGATAACAGTGAAGATAGTGCTATTAAAAGCGTAATTAACTTTCTCATTACTCTTCGGTTTCAGTGGATGAATATTTGTGCTGCTCATGCAGTAGGTCGAACTGCTCCTCAAGTAGCAGTAGCTCTTTTTTAATCTCCGTTAGCCTTTCAAGAGCTTGCACTCGTTTTGTTTCATCATCTTTCTTTGTTTTTAGAGTCTGGCGGGCACCATCAAGAGTCATACCTTTCTCCTTCACAAGATGATAAACCACCTCCACTTGTTGAATGTCTTCACGAGTAAACTGACGTGTACCTCCTGCAGTCTTCTTAGGTCTAATATTTTCAAACTCCTTCTCCCAAAAACGGAGCAATGAAACATTAACTGCAAAATGATCGGCCACTTCTTGAATAGTGTAGAAGAGTCGCTTATCGTTAAACTGAATAGGTTTTTTTCTTTTGCCCATATGAAGAGGTTGATTAGTAGTGAGTACTCAAAAATACTGTTTTATGTAAGAAAGGACAAATAATTTTGAAAAGAAACAGTGAATCTTTAAGAAGTTATCCTTCTGTTTTATTTCCTAACAACTATCTAAATTTCACTTGCTTTCCTTCTTTGCAATATATATTACAGAACTAGAATTATTAATATCTGAAAGAGAGCGCATATAACCTGTTACACCAACAGTGAATCCTTTAATGTATTGCATGAGTGAACCGCTACCTTTGTACTTCTCGCTAAGCATAGAGATATAAAAAGCATCCAGAGGCATAGTATTTTGTTTTATAATATTAAAATGATGCTTACCGAGCAGTTTCTCTACAGTATCTGGAGTGAAATGCCAAAGATGTCTGGGTACGTCGTATGCCGCCCAATAGCCCTTATATTTCTTAGCATCATAAGAATTGTGGTTTGGGAGTGCAAGAATCACAACTCCATCGGGTTTTAAAATACTCTTTATCTTGGCAACAACCTCATTTAAGTTCTCCATATGTTCCAAGACATGCCATAGGGTGATAACATCAAATGACTCATTCTCAATGCTCCATAAGCTTTGTTCATCTTTTATGTCTAATTCAAAATTGGAGACTGCATATTCTCTAGCGTTATTGTCTTTTTCTATCCCTGTAACCGTGTAACCTTTTTCTTTTGCGGCGTTAAGGAAATAACCTGTACCGGAACCAATATCTAGTAAATGGATATTGTCTTTCTGCCTTGAAACCACCTGTTTTGAAACCAAGTTCACCTTCTTCTTCAACATCTGCTTTCTGAAAAAGTGATATAAGCGGTTAATGAGTCCAGTTTTAGAGTCGGAATGAGATATATAGTCTGGCGAATCGTAATACCTACCAATTGAATCTTCAGAAGGGAAGTTGTTTGTGAATCGAAAGCCGCAACTTTTGCAATCGTTGATAGGAAATGTCTCTTTTGTAGAGAAATGATCGACAGCATCAAATGCTTTTGATGTCTTTGAGCTGTTGCAAATGGGGCAGTTTGAGATATTGATTATGGGCATAAATTAATAAATAATTATCAAAGGTATGAAAATATTTATACATTTTATTTTTCTCACTTCTCCATTGCTCTTAAAATATTCGTGTTTCTTTTATGCTTTTTTCTTATAGGACCTCTTCCATATCCAGAAGGAGAAACTCTTTGCCCGGCTGTAGAAATCATCATCATAGTACCTCCAACAAATTCATACCTTACAGAGCCGGCGGGTAGCTGGTTTATAGGTGTTTTAGTATCAAGGTTCAAGTGCATTTTGTACTTATCAAGGGGTTCTATTAATACAATTCTATCACCCTTAGTTGGCAGTCTTGTGAATGGAGAAACTTTGAGAGGACTGTGATTAGGCATATTGTGACTAGGTTGTATTTCAGGTGAAATTAAGGTTTGACGTAGTCTTTTTTTCATTTCGTCATTCAAATCTTGTGCATTAGACTCTATTGCAATCAATCCATATAATATGCTTAGTATTATCATTGTATATGGTTTGATTTGATGCATTTGTAGTATTAATAAAGTTAGATTAATATTCTGGTGTTAATTTTAAGTGATAGATGAATTTGTTGTATTTTGTTAATACTAACTATTTGGTATTATCTTACTTAGCCAATCAGTAAGTGGAATAGGGCAGCTAACAAGTCCATCATTTTCTTTAAGATTGTTCATCGATAAGCGGATTCTGTATGAA
>DUUR01000320.1 GCA_012841425.1 Bacteroidales bacterium
AAACAGAGTTGAAAATAT
Source organism: Bacteroidales bacterium (assembly GCA_012841425.1). Classification (GTDB taxonomy): domain Bacteria; phylum Bacteroidota; class Bacteroidia; order Bacteroidales; family Dysgonomonadaceae; genus Proteiniphilum. The sequence goes on from DUUR01000320.1 coordinate 19, forward strand.
TCATTTTCAGAATTTCATCCCTTATATAATCGGGTGAACTTTTTGCACCTCTCTCCATTAAAACATCATAATAACCCTCAAGCGGTATTCCTTCTCTTGTAAAAAGAGCCTTTCTTCCGTTAGCAATACCCACTATATTTATCCTTAGCTTGTTCTGTTCTTTCAGAGTGGCTTGTTGTAAGCGTATCTGTTCCAGCAGCTTACTTCCTACGGTGCCAGTTCCTACAACAAATAAGTTTAGCTCCTGATAAGGAGATAAGAAAAATGAATCGTGAATAACATTAAGAGATTTCTTTAAATCAGATTTAGAAATCACACACGAGATATTTGTTTCACCTGCACCTTGGGCCAGCAAAACTATACTTATACCATTTCTACCGAGAGCTCCAAAAAACTTACCTGCTATACCTGGTACGTGTTTCATGTTTTGACCCACAATTGCAATAGTTGCCAAATCATACTCCACAATTACCTCATTTATGCTACCCATTCCAATCTCATGAGCAAACTCATTATTCAGCACCTTTTGCGATAGCTTTGCATCCTGAACCCTTACACCAAACGAAGTACTATTTTCTGAAGATGCCTGCGAAACAATAAACACGCTTATGCCATTGTCGGCAAGGGTCGTAAATATTCGCTTATTTACACCAATAACTCCTACCATGCCAAGGCCAGTTATAGTTATAAGTGCAGTATCGTTAATAGAAGATATTCCCTTAATTATCTTACCATCACGGGTAGGTTTTATATCTTTAATTAGCGTTCCTTTAGATTCGGGACTAAAAGTATTTCTTATATAAATAGGGATGTTTTTATGGTATACTGGAAATATTGTTGGCGGATATATAACTTTTGCACCGAAGTTTGATAGCTCTATTGCCTCTGTAAAAGAGAGCTCGTCAATAACATATGCCGAGTTAATAATCTTAGGATCAGCGGTCATAAATCCATCCACATCTGTCCATATCTCCAACATCGAAGCATCCATTGCAGCAGCAATTATTGCCGCAGTATAATCAGAGCCACCTCTACCAATATTTGTAAGATCGTTCTCTTCAATACTCGACGAAATAAAACCAGGGACTATTGCCACATTTGGAGGAGGCATTTCAGAGAAAGTCTTTTTTATAAGCTCATTAGATCGATTCAGGTCGGGTATATGATGACTAAACTGCTTATTTGTTTTAATGAATTTTGCAGAGTCGTATAATTGCGAACCCTCAATCATCTTACTCACAATAAGTGACGATAGCCGCTCGCCATAACTAACAATCTTGTCAGAAGTCTTTTGCGACAAGTCACCAATCAAATATACACCACGTAAGATATTCCGAAGCTCTTCAAAAAGCTGGTCAGCTTTTATGGTAACTTCCTCTTTAGCAACAGTAGATGTTATTGTCTTTTCAATAACATTACGATGGCGTTCAACTAGTTCATCTAATAAAGATTTATAACCTGGATTGTTGTTCAGTGCAAAATCTGCAGCCAGAAGCAACCTGTCGGTAATGCCATCTAATGCAGATACAACAACAATAACAGGTTCTTTTTCACTCTCAATTATTTTCTTTACTAACTGTAAACTTTCGGGGTTACCTACCGAGGTACCACCAAACTTCATTACTTTCATCTGACTATTACTTATACCGATATATAAAACGGTAGATTCTTAATAAAAATGTTGATTCTTAATGCTATAACCGAATAGTTAGCATAAAAAGCAGCGACTGCTTACGGATGTGAAAATTTACATAACCCCCCAAGGGGTCATCGTCATTGTAGTAGTAAAATATGTTGAATACAATCTCTGCATATCAAGCATCTAAATGTAAATTTGATGCAAAGTTATAGTAATAATTGACAAAGTGAAATATTTATTGGTTTTTATTTATGTTTTTATTAACTGAAGATTTTATATCCTTCATTTTATTTTGATATCTTGATAATATTAATGTTAAAGCACCATCACTAGTTATATTGTGTGCAGTACCAAAACTGTCAAGCAGAGCAAATAACGTCACCATAATTGCAATACCAGCCTCATCAATTCCAATAACAGCTTGAATTAAACCCAGTGATGCAAACAATGTTCCCCCAGGTAATCCTGGTGCTGCAACACCAAATATGGCCAATAATGGAATAAAAAGTAGCATTTTATCAATTTCAGGAATAATGCCATGCTGCAAATACGATACTGCTAAAACTAAGAATACAATGTCTAAAA
>DUUR01000321.1 GCA_012841425.1 Bacteroidales bacterium
GGCCAATTGGCTAACTTTTGCCGATACGAATAACATTGCAGAACCATTTTTACATGCTGCAACACATGCTCCGCAACCTATACATGCTGCAGCATCCATTGCCATTTCAGCATCGTCATGTGGAATTAGTATTGCATTTGCATCGGGCGTACCTCCTGTATTAACTGATGTGTAACCTCCAGCTTGAATTATCTTATCAAACGATGTACGGTCTACAATAAGATCCTTAATCACTGGAAAAGCAGTAGAGCGCCATGGCTCTACTGTAATAGTGTCTCCTTCATCGAAAGTGCGCATGTGTAGCTGACAGGTGGTAATGTCTTCGTCTGGTCCATGGGGATGACCATTAATGTAAAGACTACACATTCCGCAAATTCCTTCACGACAGTCATGATCAAATACTACAGGTTCTTTGCCTTCATTAATTAGCTTCTCATTTAGGATATCGAGCATCTCAAGAAATGAACTCCCTTGTGAAATGTTTTCTAGGGGGAATGTTTCAAAATGTCCTTTATCTTTAGGTCCGTTCTGACGCCAAACTTTTACTTTTATGTTGATATCTTTATCCATGATTATTCTTTTTTTTGTTTTTACTCATTTATTATCAACAGACTAAGATTTGTAGTTTCTCTGCTGACGAACGATAAACTCATAGTCTAGAGGTTCTTTGTGCATAACAGGAGTGTCATCTCCCTTGTATTCCCAGCAGGATACATATGCAAACTCCTCATCGTTTCTCATTGCTTCACCTTCAGGTGTTTGGTGTTCTGTACGGAAGTGACCTCCACAAGACTCTTCTCTATTAAGAGCATCATGAGCAATAAGTTCACCAGTTTCAATAAAATCAGCTAAACGTAATGCTTTTTCAAGCTCCATGTTAAGCGTTTCCTTATCACCTGGGATACGCACATTGGTCCAGAATTCCTTCTTAACAATTTCGATTCTTTTTATTGCTTCTTTAAGACCAGCTTCATTTCGGTTCATGCCAACATATTCCCACATAATGTGTCCAAGCTCTTTATGTATACTGTCTACTGAACGCTTACCCTTTATGCTTAGCAGCTTTTCAATGCGATCATTGATGTCTTTTTCGGCCTTGTCGAACTCAGGGGTATCAGTTTTAATTCTTGGAACTGAAATCTGATCTGAAAGATAATTCTGAATAGTATATGGAAGAACAAAATATCCATCAGCTAATCCTTGCATTAGAGCAGATGCTCCAAGTCTGTTAGCCCCGTGATCAGAGAAGTTAGCCTCACCAATTGCAAAAAGTCCAGGTATTGTGCTCTGTAGCTCGTAGTCAACCCAGATGCCTCCCATAGTATAGTGAATAGCAGGATAAATCATCATTGGAGTCTCATAAGGATTATCGTCAACAATCTTTTCATACATTTGGAAAAGGTTGCCATAGCGCTCCTCTACAACGTTTCTGCCTAATCTCTTAATTGCATCTTCAAAATCGAGGTAAACAGCAAGGCCGGTGTTCCCTACGCCGTAACCAGCATCGCAACGCTCTTTAGCAGCACGAGATGCAACATCTCGTGGAACCAAGTTCCCAAATGCAGGATATCTGCGTTCTAGATAGTAATCTCTATCTTCTTCTTTAATCTGAGTTGGTTTTAGTTTACCCTCACGTATTGCCTTAGCATCTTCAATCTTTTTAGGCACCCATATACGTCCGTCATTTCGAAGTGATTCCGACATCAATGTTAGTTTAGATTGGAACTCTCCGTGAACAGGAATACAAGTAGGGTGTATCTGAGTCATACAAGGGTTAGCAAAATACGCACCCTTTTTATAGCATTGCCATGCAGCAGATCCGTTTGAAGTCATAGCATTTGTAGACAAGAAAAATGCGTTTCCGTATCCACCTGTTGCAATAACAACTGCATGAGCTGCAAAACGTTCAAGTTTACCTGTAATTAAGTTACGTGCAATGATACCACGAGCGCGGCCATCTACAATAACCAGGTCAACCATTTCGTAGCGTGTATATAATTTTACTTGCTTTTTATTTACTGCTCTACTTAATGCAGAGTATGCACCAAGAAGAAGCTGTTGCCCTGTTTGCCCACGTGCATAGAAAGTACGAGAAACCTGCGAACCTCCGAAAGAGCGGTTGTCGAGCAAACCACCATAATCTCTTGCAAAAGGGACTCCCTGAGCTACACACTGGTCGATGATTTCATTTGAAACTTCTGCAAGACGGTATACGTTAGATTCGCGTGCGCGGTAATCGCCTCCTTTAATTGTATCATAAAACAAACGATAAATGGAGTCTCCATCGTTTGGGTAATTCTTTGCAGCATTGATACCACCCTGAGCTGCAATAGAGTGAGCTCTACGTGGTGAGTCCTGAATACAGAAATTTAAAACATTAAATCCCAGCTCTCCAAGTGAGGCAGCAGCTGAGGCTCCCCCCAATCCTGTACCCACTACAATTACGTCAAGGCGTCTTTTATTTGCAGGGTTTACAAGTTTCTGGTTGTTTTTATAATTCGTCCACTTTTCGGCTAATGGGCCTTTTGGTATTTTAGAATCTAATTTATTCATAATGTTTGATTTTCAATAGTTAAGCTAAAATGTTGGAATAACCAAGGTGCATCAGTACTGCTACTGCTATAAAAGCTAAGCAGATAAGTGATGCTAAAACGTTTCCAAATACTTTAATTCTCTTCATCCAGATGTCATTATTCCATCCTACTGTATGAAGTGCACTCCAGAATCCATGAGTTAAGTGAAACCATAATGCAATAAATGATACAACATAAATTACTACCATCCATACATTTGAGAACACCTCTTCTACAAGTTGAGCACTGTCGTGTCTTGCTCCTTCAATCATGAAAAGTTCTTTAAACTGCATCTGATACCACATTTGGTATAAATGTAATAAAACAAAAAGTAATATCACAAGACCTAATACGAACATGTTTTTAGAAGACCACGAAGCATTGTTTTTACTTTCCGAATCGTATCTAACTTTACCTCTTGCTCTTCTGTTCTGAATAGTAAGAATAATAGAGTATATAATATGTACTCCGAATCCGAAGAATATTACTATAGTACCTATAA
>DUUR01000031.1 GCA_012841425.1 Bacteroidales bacterium
GAATATGAATATACCGACAGAATAGTTCGTTTTCACGAACCAGAATCTAGCATTAGAATATCTGGTGCAGATGAGGTAATTGTTTATGTTGGAGACGAACTATATGAAGGCTATAACAATAGAGGCTGGAACAACAACTTTTATTATGGTTCGGGATGGGGATCATTTTACCCTTGGTACGATCCATGGTATTACGGTGGATGGTATAGTCCATGGTCATACAGTCGCTGGCATAACCCATGGTATTATGGATACGGTGGTTGGTACGGAGGCTGGAATAGATGGTATAGTCCTTGGAACTATGGATATGGTGGATGGTATGATCCTTGGTATTACAGCGGATACTACGGAGGGTATTACGGTTATGGCGGATATTATGGTTATGGTGGCGGTTATAGTCATGGTTTTTATGACGGATATTATAGCAGTTTAACTAGCAACCGTTCAGGTAGAAGTTCTGGTTCATATCGCACAAGTTCAGCTAATAGAACAGCAAATAGTGCAACACTTTCTGGAAGATCTGCAAGTGGAAGAACTTCAACAAGCGGAACAAGTAGTGCATTAACTGGAAGATCTTCAACATCAAATACTCGTAGTGCTATTTCAGGTAGAACCACTACCACAACTCCTAGAACAAGAATTATTGATAATGCTGGTAGAACCTACGATTCTAGAACTGGCAGAGTAATAGAGCGTACTGGAACAACTTCAAGGTCTAGTTCTATAAATAATGCTACTCAATCATCTCGTTCAAGAAGCAGCTCTACTTACCAAAGAAGTACGAATACTCCTACTCAAAACAGAAATGTTTATCAAAGAAGTACTAACACTCCTACAAGAAATAGTTCGGTAAATCAGAGAACAAGTACTCCAAGTAGAAATGTTACAACTCCTTCTAGAACTACAACTACTAATAGAAGTTCAACTTTTTCTACGCCTAGCAGAAGCTCATCAAGGTCAAGCGGTTCAGTTGGAAGCAGCAGCAGAAGCTCAGGTGGAAGCAGTGGTGGTGGACGTTCAAGTGGTGGAAGAAGATAAATTATTAAACAGATCATTTAATATATAATTATATGAAAAAAATCACATACTTACTTGCCTTTATGCTTACACTCTCAATAACATTATTTGCGCAAGGGGAGGTTGATGCCTTAAGGTTTTCAAGAGAAGACTTGTATGGTACAGCTCGAGCAATGTCTATGGGAGGAGCATTTGGTGCATTGGGAGGTGATCTTACGGGTGTTAGCGTAAATCCTGCGGGTATAGCAGTTTACAGGAGCTCTGAAGTTGTGGGAACACTTAATTTATCAAGAGAAGGTTCATCTGTAGGTGATTACGATGCTAACAAAACAAGATTTGATGTTGATAATCTAGGTTTTGTAGGATATTTTCCTCTAAGAAATGATGTATTCCCTTTAATAAATTTTGGTTTTTCTTTTAATAAGCTAAAATCATTCGATAAAAATATTGATGCAGTAGGCTCTCCTGCAAGCTCAATGATAGATTATATTGTAGATAGAAGTGCGGGAGTGAATCCTACTAATTTGGAAATGGGAGATAACTTGCCAGATCCATTTGAATCTCAACCATGGCTAAGTGTATTGGGATTTAATTCATATCTTATTAATGATCATCAAGATGCCCAGGGATATTATTACACACCTTTAAATACAAGAAATGAACTTTACGGTAATGAGATAAAAACTCGCGAAAGAGGTTATATAGATAATTATGATTTCACAGTTGGAACAACTATAAATAATGTCTTAAACTTGGGACTTTCATTATCAATTAAGGATATCTCTTACAGTGTTACTTCAGACTATTGGGAAGATTATGATAATGGCAACTACAGGTTAACAAACTGGTTAACAACGAGTGGGGCAGGGATTAGTGCTAAATTTGGAGCAATATATCGCCCAGTTAATGAGATACGCTTGGGTTTTGCTTATCATACACCAACTTATTATGCTTTAAATGAAACTTTTGAAGCTGAAATGGAAGATGATATGGGCGCATACGTAGTTGAGCAAGGTTATGAACCTGGCACAACTTACTCAAAACGTTTTTCCAACGACTACGATCTAAGAACTCCTGGTAAAATAGTTGCTAGTGTTGCAACTGTGTTGGGTGGAAGATTTATAGCAAGTGTTGATTATGAGTTGGTTAATTACAGCAACATGAAATTGATGACTCCATCTAATTCTTTAGACAATACCGACTGGTATGAAATTGACAATGAATATATTTCAACCGATTTTAATAGTGTTTCAACTATAAAGTTTGGTACTGAGTATAGGTTTTCGCCAAAACTCTACGGTAGACTAGGATATGCATGGATGCAAAACCCTTACGATGTAGATTTCAAAGAAGCTGGTAATGCAGCGGTTGTAGGCTCAAATACAGTTCACAGAATAGAAGGTGATACTAACTATTTTACAGGTGGTATAGGCTATAGATTCAATCAGAGATTCTTTTTAGATGTAGCTCTGGTATACAAAACACAAACCGATGATTTATATGCATTTCCTAACTTATATTCAGATAGTGGTGGAGCACCTGTTATAGATGCAAATCCGTTCGAGCTGAATAATAATTCACTCAGGGGATTAGTTACATTGGGATATAAGTTTTAATAGATTA
>DUUR01000322.1 GCA_012841425.1 Bacteroidales bacterium
ATTTAATAGGGATTTCTTTCCACAGAGTAGTAATATTTACCAATTGGCTATTAATCATCAAAATAAAATGATATTTATATACACATGTTAGCTTTTATGACACTCCATGTCAATAATAAGTTATTGTTAAGAAAGTAATAAGTTATCACTTTAAATCGATGGTTTTTCTACAATCAGGATAATTTGTGCACCCAAGGAAATTGCCAAATTTCCCTCTCCTCTTTGTCATAAAGCCGCTATTACAATGGGGACAAACTATGTTATCGAACAAAATATCAATGTTGTTATAGGTCCGATTGCAAGCGGGATAATGCGAACATCCCAGAAACTGATTTCCATTCAACTGATTTTTCCTAAGCACAAGTTTCCCTGTTTTACAATAAGTGCAATTTACAGTATTGAGTGAACCGTTGTTGGAAGTTATTATATAACCATTTTCGTTAATCAACTCTTCGGCAAATGAAGAAGCCTCAGGCGGAATCAATAACACTACCTCATTTTTGGTTCTCGTTAGTGCCACATAAAACAACCTGCGCTCTTCTGCATACCTATACCCTTCGTACTCACTTGGGTAAGTTTTATCAATTCGTTAATATCAAAGCTGTGGCGACCTAAAACTAAAATCGACTTATTGATCCTGACTGATTTCTTATCTCTTTAATTAAATTGAACCGGGCAAATGAAATATCCTGATATTCATCTATAATTATATACTGATATTTATAATCAGGTTTATTCATTTTCACAATATAAGCAGCTCTGTTTATCATGTCGTTGAAATCAATCTCATTACGTTGTTCTAAAACAGTGTTATATTTCTCTATTATTGGAATTACAAACTGCAAGAACATACTTTGTCTTTCAAACAAGAACTCGTTTATAAGTTTAGAATTGCTAGAAAAAAGACTGATTAAAGAGTCGTTGTTCAATTGTCTCGATTTGCTAAGGTTGATAAAACTTTCGATTAGTTTAAAGAGCTCCTTCCCAAAATCTTTGTCATAATTAGACACTTTAGAGTATATACTCTTAAAATCTCTTGGTTTAAAAACAACATCCTCATCCTCCAGAATTTGCCTTAACTTCTGGAGCAACACCTTATCTCTGTTATAGTATGAATAAGTTTCTAATAATTTGGTATTGTTTGCATTGTGGGTCTCTCTTTTCAACTTCATCTCTTCGATGTATTTCTGTTCATAAAAAGGAGTAAGCCATCTCGCCCTATTATGCTCATCTACACCAAAATGTTCTAAATAGATATTATATTCGGTTAAGTAAAAGTCGGGACGATAAGCCTAAATTCTCATCCTTTTCAGGAATATTCATATAGCAAGCAATATATTCTATATAAGACTGCAGCGCAGTTGGGTTATTGAATATATCTTTCTTCAGATATTCCTCTATTACTAATTTTAAAGTATTATCATTTGTAAGTACCGGAATATATTGATGATGCTTCTTGATTATATCGTAACCAAGCTTATGAAATGTAGTTGCTTTTGTACCAAGTTCAATATTTTGCAACCTTTCATTCAACTCCTCTACGGTTTTCTTAGTAAACGACAGAAGTAATATATTCTTAGGGTCTACCCCTTTCTGCTCAATTAAATATTTAACCTTACCAAGTATAGTAAGCGTTTTACCCGAACCAGCACCTGCTAGTATTAAATTTGAGTATTCGTCTGTAATTAGTGCAGTACGCTGTTGGTCGTCAAGCATCTTGCCCTCTACATTATCAAAATACTCTTTTAGCTTAATTTTTTGCGCCTTTACGTAGTTTTGGTTATATCGAGCAATATAGGCATCAAAATCATGGAAAACCTCATTGAACCTCCCAACAATAGGCTCTTTCTTATAATAATTAGTTTTGTTTCTGAAGAATTTACCAATATCCGAAAATTCAGCTTTAATTATGTCACGCTCCACCCAGGTTACATAATCGCTAAATGAATTTACCAATTCGAAAAATATAGCTATCCGCCCTAAGCTTTGCAAGTAAAGAGCATTAGTATACCTCTTCTTTCCTTCTAACTGTTTATATACTACAACAAATATTAGAACAGTTACGAGAGCGATTATCAGAAATAATATTGTATTCACAACCTACCATTTAAATTAGTTGCACCAAGCTTAAAATATGTGATTAAGAATACAAAATAAAGTGATTATGTTGAGATTGCAAATATCACCTCATATCTTCACAAAAATCCTCAACCTATACATTAAATTAAGTATTAAAAACAGAATCATGAAATTGGCAAAGGTTAGTATTGCTCCGTAATAATCGCCCACGTATCTTTCTAATCCCCATAAC
>DUUR01000323.1 GCA_012841425.1 Bacteroidales bacterium
GGCATTAGGTTTAATATAAGTATTTTTAGAGGACGAATATCTTGTGCAGCAGACCTAAGATCGTCCATCACAAAGATGTTTTCCTTCTTTAATATATCTATAGCGGGTAAATTATCGGGTAAATTAAGAGGCATAATAATTTATATATGGGTGATAACTAAAACAATAGTGAGGATTATAGTAAAACTACTTCCTCTTTTCTGATTTTTAATTCGCAATAGTGGCACTGTAGCTCCACATTCTCCTTATCGATTACATGAAAACGAGTTTTCATTGGCTCGTTGTTGGTAATGCATTTTGGATTATTGCATTTCATTATTTCAACGATTTCATCGGGGAGTACTACTTTTTTCTTCTCTACAACTTCAAAGTTCCTTATTATATTGAGGTTTACATTGGGTGCAACTAAGGCTATGCGGTTGAGCTCATCTTCTTTAAAGAACTTGTCGGCAACCTTTATGATACCTTTGTGTCCCATTTTGTTGCTCTTTAAATTGTTGCCTATAGTAATTCGGTTATTTATGCTTTGCAGTTTTAGTAGAGAGACAACTTTAAAGACTGCATTTGTTGGAATATGATCTATTGCAGTGCCTTTTTCTAGTGCAGCTACTTGTAACTCTTTTCTCATAATAAATTTGTTTCTATACCCATAAGATCGCAAATAATAGCTTGACGGGTGTACATACCATTTTTTGCTTGCTCAAAATAATATGCTTTAGGATTATCATCAACATTCTGATTAATCTCTTTAACCCTTGGAAGTGGGTGAAGCACCTTTAGATTGTCTTTAGAATCATCTAGCATATCGTTATGCAAAACGTATACATTTTTCACCTTTTCGTACTCCATAAGATCGGTGAACCGCTCTTTCTGAACCCTTGTCATATATAAAATATCGGCATTGTTAATTGAGTCGGCTGAGAAATCGGTAAACTCTTTATAAGGAATATTCTTACTGTCGCAGAATGTTTTGTACTTATCAGGAATATGAAGCTCTTCGGGCGCCACAAAGTTGAAAGTAGGATTGAAGTGCGATAATCCATGTATGAGAGAATGCACTGCACGCCCATACTTGAGATCGCCCACTATAGTAATTGTTAGGTTCTCTAAAGTTCCTTGAGTTTCGTATATAGTGAATAGATCTAACATCGTTTGGGTGGGGTGTTGGTTAGATCCATCGCCAGCATTTATAACTGGTACAGGAGATATTTCAGAAGCGTATCGTGCCGATCCCTCTAGGTGATGCCTCATAATTATGAGATCGGCATAATTGCCTACCATCTTAATAGTGTCTTTTAGAGATTCACCTTTTGCTGAACTGCTTGTTGCTGAGTCTGAGAAGCCAACTATGCGCCCTCTGAGACGATTTACAGCAGTTTCGAAGCTCAGGCGGGTGCGAGTTGATGGTTCGAAGAAAAGAGTTGCACAGACACGCCCCTTAAGTAAATCGCGATTGGGGTTTTGTTTGAACTTTAAAGCACTTTGGAGGATTCTGAAAATATCATCCCTGCTATAATCTCCTATATTAACTAAACTAGTGGGTTGCATATATTTTTACTTTGGGACAATTACCTGACAATATTACTATCACAAATGTAAGTAAAAAAAACTTTATACAACCCTTATACAACCGTTATTAAAAATCGTTCACATATCTGTCGATATAATCAGCTCTGTTAGTTAACCAGCTCTTTAACTGATTTATCTTATATGAATAGTTTGATGTTCCAGAGAAATTTGGTGTTTTGCTCCATACCTGATAATCATCGGAATGAGATTGAATAATATGTGAAGAGTAGAAATCGACATACTCCAGCAGTGCATCCATGCTATCGGCCCTAAATTGTCCCCATATTGTTTTGTATAACTCTTTAATTTCGGGATCTTCCATAATACGGGTGAAGAATGTATAGCCGGTTGAGCTTGAGCCTAACCTGCCGAATAATGGCTTGTTATAACTGCCAAAATGAATATGAGTGCCCTCATAATCAAATGCCCAATCGAAATCCCATATTGGTCCCATGAAATATTTACCCGTTTCGTCTTTATGCATATATGTGCTCTTGGGGTGATTAATCTCCATGTTGTGAGTTAGGTTGTATACGATTAGATACTTAACCAGCGACTCAACATCAATATAATCTTTATAGTTGCTGTTAGGAAACTCATCTGATGCAATTGCATCTTCGAGCTGGTGAAAGTCGCTTTTAATCTTATCGAACATTACTTCTGCATCCTCTGGGCTGAAGTCGTCTTTTAAATCAGGATCCTTAACCATTACAGGTAATCTGTAATTATTTGAGTGAAATTGATAATCCTCGTCGTAATTGGTATCAAGTTCTAATAAAACACCTTTCTCTTTATGGATATTTACCCGACTTTTAGATCTCTCGACCTGCTCAGTTAGCATGTAGCTTCCAGCATATTTGCCATTTATTGTTAAGTCTACCGGAATGGAATTATTGGTGTATGGAAGTTCCAATAGATTGCCAATTTTAAATGCTACTGCATTGAGCATTAAGGTTGGATCTAAGTAATTAGCCAATAATACCCAGTCTTTTTCTTTGGCCATACCCAAAATAACTGCATCGTCATCTAACTTCAGCCTATATGGTTTTTTAGGTAAGCCCCATGTTGAATTGCCCCTGCCCCTGATGCGAGTCCTGCCTGTATAATCTTCACCCCAACCATTGGCTGTTATATCAATATTTGCATTTATATATGTGTCTTTTGAGTTAATACTAGCATTTTGGTCGGTAGTAACAGAAATATGAGCTATGGGAGAGGTCCAATTAATTCTGATAGTATATGACTTTGTGTTTCCATTTTCAGAAACTAGATTATAAGTTATCGTTTTGGAAAAATCATTTAGCGTGACATTACTTATTTGCTCAACTCCATTTACAGTAACTTTAGAGGCGTTGGTTTCGAACGTTGCAATAAGATTTTTTGTGATTGACTTGATAGTAACCTCAATTTGTCCATCAGTAATTATAGCATTATATTCTTGCGATAGTGACTTGTTGTTATCGCTTAGAAAGCTAAATGAAGTTAGTACAATTTCTGGATCATCGGTTATAATCTTTTCTTCTTCACAACTTATAAAAAACAGTGATGAGGCTACAATCAGTAAAAAAAAGAATTGATAAATAAATTTGTTCATGTGTAAGAAATTAATAGTATATATTTTCAAACAAATGTACTTGAAATAAATGAAAAAAACCCGCAAAGCATAATAAACTGCTTTGCGGGAAATATGCTAAATGCTAACTATTAAAGTTTTAATCCATTTCTAAATCTATATCGAACAGTTCGTGCCAAGGAAGCCCTTGCTTATATAGTTGTTCCATAAAAGGATCGGGGTTAAACTCTTCTACATTAAATACACCTGGTTTCTTCCATAATCCCATCATAAACATCATGGCGCCAATTGTTGCAGGAACACCAGTTGTATAGCTCACGCCCTGTGCACCTGTCTCTTTATATGCTTCTTCGTGGCTACAGTTGTTATAAATATAATATGTGCGCTCTTTGCCA
>DUUR01000324.1 GCA_012841425.1 Bacteroidales bacterium
AAGACTCCCTTTCTAGCAGTTGCTTCTTAATCTCAATTCCCCAGTGATAACCACCAAGCGTGTTGTCTGAGCGAACCACTCTATGACAAGGTATGAGGCACGAAATAGGATTTTGTCCAACTGCAGTGCCCACCGCTCTTACAGCCTTAGGCCTACCGATATTTGCGGCTATAATCTTATAGCTGCTCTTAGCGCCAACCGGTATCTTCAATAACTCTTCCCATACTTTCATCTGAAAATCAGTTCCTTTAATATGAAAAGTAATATCCATCTCAGACAAAGGATTCTCAATCAATAAAATTGTGTCATTATGAATACTTTTATTTTCCATTACAAACTTAGCTTTCCTATACTCATTACGAAGCTCGTCAATCATAAAAGGTACCTCTCCTAGGGCTACAAAACAGACACCAATCTCAGTAGAAGCAATTAACATCTTGCCATAAACAGTGTCATAAATATTGTAGAAGATTGTCATCTCTTTCTCCTCAAGTGGAGACATCTGAAAGATATAACCATTTTTAGTTTCTATCTCATACATAATGTTTCACTTTATTAATTAACAATAAACTCTTCAAATCCAGGCGAATAGATGGTGCCAAAAGTACCATCTTCATTAGCAAATATAAAATAGTAGTCCACACCCTCCAACGCCTTTGCCGTTTCAATAGACCTGTCTAGCCCCATAGCTACAAAAGCAGTAGCATAGGCATCAGCAGTCATACAATCGTCTGCAATAACAGTAGCACCCAATATATCAGTTTCGGTTGGATACCCAGTTTTAGGATTAATAGTATGAGCATATTTTATACCATCCTTCACATAAAAATTACGATAATTACCTGACGTTGCCAAAGATTTATCGCACAAAGAGATGATAGCTTGCAGATCATGTTCAATAAAAATTGCTTCATCATTAGGTTTATCCACACCAATACGCCAGCAAATTCCTTTTTCATTCACTCCTTTAGCACTAACTTCGCCACCAATCTCAATCATATAATTCTCTATACCATAACTCTCCAAAAGATCTGCCACCACATCACACGAGTAACCCTTAGCAATAGCAGAAGTGTTTACCTGAACCCTCGCATCAGTTTTTATAACCTCACCACTTTCATTAATCGATATTTTCTCATACCCCACAAATTGCCTTAGGCTATCAATGAGTTCAGGTGTTACGCTATCCATATTCTGAAATCCAAATCCCCAAGCATTAATCAATGGCGAAGTAGTAATATCAAAATAACCATCACTATTTTCCGAAACCTCAACAGACTTATTAAATACATTAATAAAAAATGAGTCCAACTCAACCGGTTCATTATTATTAACCTTAGTTATAATTGAGTTCTTTTTAAACGGGTTCAGAGAAAGGTCAAATCTATCCAGCTCATCAGTTATTTCGTTCTTCAGAGATCTGCTATAAGCATATTTTATATTATACGAAGTGGTAAATATTTCTCCATTCTCCTGAAAATAATCGTTATCCACCTTCTTCTTACTATCATAATTACATGAAAAGAGTATAGAGAAAGAGAAAAGCAACAAAAAGAAATTAAACTTCTTTCCATTAAAACCCAATCTGTTTTTTAAATCCAATCTGTTTTTAAACCTCATAATATTGCATGTTATTTTATAGTGCAAGAATAGACACTTTAACAGTTTATATTAACCAAAAGTATAAAAGCTCACTCAATTAATACAGCTCCTTCTCAATTCTATAATGATTTCTCTCGGGTGAGTTTCTCGAAATCAGTTCACCCAAAAATCCAGCTAAGAACAAGAGAGTTCCAAGAATCATCATTGTAAGAGAAATATAAAAATAGGGTGAGTCGGTAATAAGTTGATAAGGATTACCATTGTGCAAATCATACAACTTCTTCGCACCCACCAGCACAACCGCTATAAACCCAATAAAAAACATTGCACTTCCCAAAAGACCGAAAAAATGCATAGGCTTTTTTCCAAACTTATTCAAAAACCAAAGCGTTACCAGGTCCAGATAGCCATTAAAAAACCTGCTCGATCCAAACTTACTCTTTCCATGCTTACGAGCCTGGTGCTGCACCACCTTTTCGCCAATCTTAGTAAACCCGGCATTCTTTGCCAATACCGGAATATATCTGTGCATATCGTTATACACCTCAATGCTTTTGGCCAGAGGCTTTGAATATGCCTTCAGTCCACAGTTAAAATCGTGCAATTTTATTCCAGAAACCATTCTTGCTGTAGCATTAAATAATTTAGACGGAATATTTTTTGTTAGCCTATTGTCATACCTCTTCTTTTTCCATCCCGATACCAAATCATAACCATCCTTTGTAATCATATCATACAACTCGGGAATCTCTTCCGGGCTATCTTGCAAATCGGCATCCATTGTAATTATCACACTACCTATTGCCTTTTCAAAAGCACAATGCAGAGCAGGAGATTTGCCATAATTACGTCTAAACTTAATAGCCTTTACCTGTTCTGCCTCACTCCTGAGCTGCGTAATAACCTCCCATGAGTTATCGGTACTTCCATCATCAACAAATATTATCTCATACGAATAATCGTTGTCCTGCATAACTTTTCTTATTCTGTCATGCAGCTCTTTCAACGATTCCTCCTCATTATACAATGGTATTACTACAGATATATCCATTTTTTATAGATAAAATTAAACTTCTCTTTGCGGCTTTATTCGTCTTGCTATCGGAACTATAACCAATGAAAGCAGTAGTCCAATAAAAACATCTCCCATTATAATATTATTAAACACATAGCTAAACGATGATGGCAAGGGCTGATCGGCAAGTTGAGCAGTAAGAGCCTGATCTAAATTTAATGACTCAGCTATTACAATTATGCTTTTATAAAAATTGGAGATAAAAATAGGATCTATCCAATTTACGTGAATAAACACAACCACCGCTTCTAGTATTGATGCAAAGAAAAACATCAAGATCGAAAACTGAATGCCATGCCCAAAGCTCATCATGTTATCGGCATACCGTTGATTATACCTTACAAGAAAGTACAACAAAATTATAGGAGTACCAATACTAAGCATATTACCAAGTATGCCTGTAATGGCATAATCCTTACCTAAGATAATTATTAGATACTTTATAACCCAATACACACCAAGTATAAGTGAGGCATATATTGAGTAATAAAAAAGCTGATTTTTGTTCTCTACAATTGATTCATTCATTATCCTACAAAAGTAATCAAAAAAAGTAAAACCTTACAATCTCATTGTTACAATAAAGGTGTGCATCATTATGTAATACAAGTATTTTTATAGTTTATATTTTGTCAGATTAAACCTTTTGTCTAGTTTTGCATCTTAATAGACGCAATAAGTTCAAACTAATTGCATTAGTTCTTTAAAATATGGGGCTGTTTGGTTTTGACAGCGGGTAGAAGAGGTTTGTAAGCATGCAGTGCGTTGTTAGTTTGCACTTTAATCTCAATTAGCAAAAACCATAACTGGCAATAATAATTACGCTCTTGCTGCGTAACCGAAGTATAGTAGGTTAATCGCTTAATTCAGCCACCAGGTGGCAGAACAAGACATCATCCGGAAGCTGTGGCTTCGAAGCGTTCCGATACGGTGGTGCAGGTAAATCGGAGATAGGTTAGGGGAGGCTTTGGCCCCTTTCCGAAACTAAAAAGATAAGGTTTGAGTTTGGTGGCTTCAGTCGCGCTCATACCCGACAATTAAAATGAAGATAAGCATGTAGAAAGCAAATTGCTTCCTCGTTTGGACGAGGGTTCGACTCCCTCCAGCTCCACTAGTCGCATAAGACATAAAGCGACAAAACATAGACAAACCGTTCAAATTGAGAGATTTGAACGGTTTTTTTTATGTTTGTGTCTGACAAAAAGGACAGGAAATAGACAAATAAAGTCAGTTTGCATTTCCCAATTCGTACCCCCACACCAAAAAAACCAAAAGGGGGTACGAATAGTCCAAAATTGGCAGTTTCATGTCCACTTTTGACTGGTCTGTATTTAGCTCAATTTTAAAAGATTATCATACATTTATCATTAAAAAATTGAGTTGTGAAAAGTACATTTAGTGTGCTCTTTTTTATTAGAAGAGACAAAAAGAAAA
>DUUR01000032.1 GCA_012841425.1 Bacteroidales bacterium
ATTAAAAGCAAATTCTGATGGAACAGAGGCTTCGCGACCACTTTGTGACATGACTTCCTTATTGTCTATAATGAGCTTATAACTGTCTGAAGTACGGGCCGAAATAATCACTTCGCCAGTATATGGTGCAGTGAAAATACCGCTAATGCGTGTAGAGGTATTATCCATATTTACACCTTGAGCAAGTGCAGTGCCTCCAGAGTTATTATAACGTATTCCTTCACTATTAACCTCTGTAGCAATAGGTTCACCTTTAAAATTGTTGTTATTGTAAAACTCAACATATAATCCTTCAGAGTTTTCTTGAGAATTTGTGATGTGATCATATAATGAGCTCCGCACCCATGGATCTACAAGATCGCATCCTCTGTCGTAAATGATTTCGGTATTGGTTAATTTTGCACGAATGCCTTCTAAAATAGTAACCGTTGAAGAGGGGGTTCCATTATAATTGCCCCATAACATTACACTATCGGCAGCGTTTGCGCCAATAACTGCTATACGTTTAATATCTTTACTTAATGGTAAAACATTATTATTATTCTTAAGAAGTGTCATAGATTCATGCGCAACTTTCAATGCATTTTCTCTATGTTTAGGAGAATCTACTATCGAGTGAGGGAGTTCGTTCCATGGATTTCTGTCTATAGGATCAAGCATACCTAATTCGAACCAGCCTAGTAATACACGTCGTAATGAATGATCTATTTGTTCCTCACTAATCAACCCCTGTTCAACAGCTAACACCAAATTTTCATACACTGAGCCGCACTCAAGATCTGTTGTATGAATTACTGCGTCGGCAGCAGCAGACTCTGGATTAGGGTGGGTGCCATGATTATCAGGAATATAGAAATCGTTAATCCCCCAACAATCGGATACAACCATTCCTTCGTATCCCCATTCTTCACGTAAAATATCGAGCATTAATTTGCTGCTTCCACAACATGGCTCTCCCTCAAAAGCATTGTATGCACACATTACTTGCTTCACATTTGCCTCATCAATAAGGGCTTTGAAAGCCGGTAGATATGTTTCTCTTAAATCTCTTGCAGAAACAGAAGCGTTATATGAATGTCTGTTCCATTCAGGTCCACTGTGTACAGCAAAATGCTTTGCACAAGCATATGTTTTTAAATATTGTGGATCATCTCCCTGTAAACCCATAACTGCAGCAACGCCTAATCGTGATGTTAAAAAAGGATCTTCTCCATATGTCTCCTGGCCTCTTCCCCAGCGTGGATCACGAAAAATATTAATATTAGGGGTCCAGAAACTTAACCCATAATATCTTCCTCTGTTATCATTTCTTATTGCCTCATTATATTTGGCCCGTGCTTCATCTGATATAATATCAAAAGCTTCTTTATGCCCTTTTTCATTCCATGTAGCTGCCATGCCTATTGCCTGAGGGTAAACTGTTGCAATACCAGCACGACCTACGCCATGTAAAGCTTCATTCCACCAATCGTATGCCGGGATGCCTAATCTGGGAATAGGCTCTGATGAGTTAACCATAAGTCCAGCTTTTTCTTCTAGGGTTAGAAGACTTAAAAGGTTTTCTACTCGTTCTTCAACAGGAAGATCTGGATTTTGAAATGGGTATTGATATTTAGTTTCACAACCCAACAAAAAAAATAA
>DUUR01000033.1 GCA_012841425.1 Bacteroidales bacterium
GAAAGTATAAAAGGAATAGAAATCTGACTGTTTACCTGGGTTAACCTTCGTGATAAGCCTCTTATATTTAAATGTCCATCTTGAAACTGACCGGTTCCATATATATACTCATCAGATGGTGATATAAATTTTTGTCCTACTCTATAAACATTAAAATCCTTAATAACGTCTGGTTGCAAAAGTCTCCCACCTTCTTTCTCTTCCAGAACAATATTTCCTAATCGATCTTTAAAGGATAGAGTTTTCTTATTCTTGTTATAAATAGCCTTTATATTTTCCAAATCTAATATAATGCTATTTGCATCTTCTTTAATTAAGTAATCAATGCGAGGAAGCTTTACAGTATATATTAATTCCTCTATCTCGATTACTTCTTCTGACTTTTGAATTTTAACTCTAATCGAATTATCATTTAATGGTTTAAGAGTAATCACTCCTCCCTCAACTTGCAAGCTGATACCGTCGCCATTATCTTTCACTTTAATATTAGCTTTAGTAAAAATGGGGGCGATTATTAAAGCCATTAAAATAATTATTGTCCTTAACATTAGTTCCCTTTATCTATTTTTATTGTTGATTAAAATCATCTGTTCTGCGTAACGTTTACCTAGTGTTCTGTAGCCTTCTGCACTGAAATGAAGATTATCTCTAGCTACACCACAACCTCTTGATGAAATTACATATGCAGAAGGAATATATTTAGGCAATTCATTAATTATTTCGTTCATCGATGCACATACACCATTTTGCTCTTCGTGAACAACTTCACCCGCCAAAAGTGGAACTGAATTAGGTTGCATCCCAACATCTTTAAGAATGTTGTCGTACACATTTTTTACTTTTATCGGCCAATCCTTATCACCTGTGTTAGATTCACCCTGATGAATTAAAATTCCTTTTATGATTGCTCCTTCAGATGTTGCCTTATTTGCCAGATCAACTAATCTTTGATAAGGATTACCATCATACTCTTTTACCATATTCTTCAACCAATCCGGTGAAGTTTCAACATAAGCTTCAAAATTGTCTTTCTCAAACAGTTCTATTTTACAGCCACCAACCGATACGTTGATAACACCCACCTTTACGTGCTCAGGTAAAGTTTCAAGCAATGATCTTCCAAAATAATCAGTAGGTGTTAATCCTGTATGACAGCGCACAAGTGGAGGCACAGCCTTATACCATTGCCCTAATTCTCTTCCTAAATCTGGACAATCTACAGCTTGCATTACTAAAAAACGATTGCTTATATCCAATGTATCTATAGCTTCTATTCTTGCACTACCCTCCATATTCGATTGACCGAAGCTTATATACAAATGAACCTCTTCCTTAGGAGTTATAATTTTATAATTCCCACTCAATGCCATAAAAGAAAATAATCTTAGGAAACCATCAAAATAGGCATCAAAATAACCATCTTCATAAGGTTCATGCTTTGCATTCCATAATTTGTGCACAAAATCATCTTTTTTATCATGGGTACTTACAAGTGATACTGCAGCAGAGGTAGATACCAGTCCTAAAGAATGGCGCAAAGCAGTAAATCCTCCTGCCCCTAATATCTCAGTTACATCGCTTCCATCTACGTTATATTGGTCCACATAGGTGTCAATACCTTGTGAATAAAGAAAGTTCTGGAAAGTTTTACCATAGTTTTGTTGCCATTCTTTATCTTTTGCAGACCATGTATAATCAATAGTAATATTCAATGGTACTCTCCACGAATCGAATCTAAAAGCATCTCCAATAATTCTATCGCTGTTAAGAAGTGAGCCGTCGTAGTTACTGTAGTCAGGGTTCAAGCCAGTCTCTGGGTGTATTGCTTTTTGTAAAAACTCTCTACTTTTCTTAGCACACTCTCTCCAATATTCGGCACGTCCATCATCTGCCCAACGAGCCCAAACTTCATAAAATGCAGGAATATGATAAGATGGATCAGTGAAATTTGATCCAAATCCTGTTGGTACGAAAGTTATAAGTTTATGTTCAGGATGAATTAATGGGGTAACTCTATCCCCATCTGTTTTTTCAAATGAAGAGTTTAGGATGAATTGAGCTTCAGAAAGATAATCTATTCCAGTATCATTACCCCATCTGTTTGAAGCAAATATTAGTGAGGTAATAAAAAACAATTCTCCATCTGATGCAGGACCTTGAGAGTTAGGTGTACCATCAATTTTGCAACTCCATCTAAAATATCCCTTCATTGCGCCTTCTTGATGTTGCATAAAATGTTTCGACCACCTCCACAGACGGTCGAACATTTCTTTTTTATCCAATTGTACTGCAGTCATCATTCCGTATGACATTCCTTCAGAGCGTACGTCATTGTTCTTAATGTCAGATACATAGGCCATTGAGTCGCCAACCTCAAAATAAACTTTATCGGGACCTTCAAAAAGACTAACAAATATCTCTTGAAGTTTATTATCCACTTCGCTCTCGCTATAACCTAATTCAACGAAAAGATTACGATATTTTCCAGTTTCAAATGCACCACTCTCCCATGGTTTTAATGAATTTTCTGCAGATAGCTGCATACTGATAGCAAATATTAAAAGAAAAAACACTTTGATTTTCATAAACTATTTCATTTACATGTTGATTTAGTTAGTATTTATCTCATCACTTATTCTAAAATAATCAAAGTCTGTATATCCACCTGTTTTTTCAGTTGCATAATGAAAAAGGCCAAAGCGATATCCCATAAAATGGGGTAGGGTATAAGACATTTGAAGCGTGTTTCCAATAGATGTCCAGTTTAAGCCATCTAAACTGTAATAAAAGTAGGCTTTATCAGTGCGTTCTTTAAAATCGCAATCTATTTTTAAATGAACACCATTTTGATTAAGAGGTATATTTTCCACTTCTACCGACTCTTCACCCTCGCCATTAACCATTATTATTGAATATTGGTCGTTTACTTTCTTTACTCCAACATAACCATAGTTCTTTTGAAGAGCAATCATACCAGAGTAATCTCCGTTATTCATATTGTCTATTTCAATAAATGTAGAAGCAGAACTCTCTGGCCCGAAAGTTCTTTGAGTTAAGGTGTTTCTAGCCTGCAAAGGAGAATCATCTATTCTTCCGGCTGTTAATCTAAGGTATCCCGGATAGTCTGTAAGAGACCAGTATCTATTGTCTGGGTTATGGTTCCACTGCCAATGAAGTGAAAAAGGTGCATCGCCAGCTATTCTGTTAAATTCATCTGATGAGACAATACCCCAAGCGCCAAGTTGATTATTAACTTCAATATCTAATTCATCGGGAACAACTCCATCTTCACCCAATACTGGCCATTCATTAACCCATTTCATTGGCATTAGATACGGTATTCTACCTACTGATCCATAATCTCTAAACATATATGCATACCAATCACCTTCTGGAGTATCAATAATACTGCCTTGAGCTATTCCTCTGTCTCTAAGTACTACCTTTCCTTCATACGGACCTCGGATATCTTTTGCACGATGTACAATTACAGTTCTCATGTCATTAGGTGGCCAAGTAATATTGAATATATAATAATAGCCGTTGTGTTTTACCATTTGAGATCCTTCTGCAGGTAACATAATTCTTTCTGAAGCAACTTTACTTGCATTTTCAATTATGACTTCGTGTTTGGTCCCTTCTTTTATACCTGTAAGATCTGATTTTAATTCCACTAAGGTGATATTACCAGCACCATATACCATATATACCTTACCATCATCATCAAAGAAAAGTGTATGATCATGAAGAACTGGTTCAAAAGTAATTGACTCCCAATCTCCATTCTCAATATTATCAGTTTTATAAATATGAGTCTTACCAGAAGTGGCCGAGAAAGTAGAAACATAAAAAGTGTCGTTGTAATAACGGATACTGCTTGCCCATGATCCAGCACCATATGCGTTGTTTCCGTTTTCCAGTCGCAACTTCTCATTATCAGCTAAAGTGTCGTAAGCATAACTTGCCATCCTCCAGTTTACCAAATCCTTAGATTTCATTATGGGGAGCCCCGGATTCATATGCATAGTAGTACTACTCATATAGTAGGTATCACCTACACGAACCATTGCAACATCTGGTACATCAGCCCAGATAATTGGATTTTTTGCTTTGTTTTGGCTGAAGCCAGAGATGATGAATATCATCAAAAAAAGAATAACTATTAATCGTTTCATATTTATTATTTAATAATGATTGACACTTTAAATACTTTTTATACGAGATATATTTTTTAGAGCGTATTAGTTAAATAGATATTTTTTATAATAATAGGTTTACTACCTAGTGACCAGAATCCCATAATATATATATGAGAAGGGTCAACTTTTACTTTATTGTCACCTTTAACCATACTGTGGAGATCGATCTCAATTCTGCTCTGATTATTAAAATCATATATTGCAGCACCTGACCAATAATTATTTTCATCAAACAATCTGAAAGAGACACTTGAATCATTATCAGAACCTAACTCTACAACCAGGTATTTATATGAAGATAAATCAACTCCATTACCATATTGCCATCCTCCGAAACCATATTGTCCTGTTATCAATGTTTTTGTGTCTTCATCAAATGAGCCCGATTCCCAAATTGATGGGTTAAACATCTCATTAGTAAGAGGAAATGTAGTCGATTTAACATTAAATGTAAACTCGTAGCTATTACCTTCTGATAAACTATATGATACAGTTACTACCGCTTCGCCATCTTTTAATGAGCTCATCCTACCGCCCTTATCAATTGTAATGATTGAATTATCAGAAATGTCAAATTCTGAATCAGATGTTACATATCTAGTTGAACCATCAGAAAAATGTGCTTGTACAATTAAATTTCTTGCATCACCGGTCAAAATTTGAACTTGATTGTCTATACCTTTAACTGATATCTTTTCGAGATTAGATTCAATACCATTTACTCCCGTAGCATATTCATTATACCAATGAAATGTAGGCCAAGGGCATGCCTCTGGGTCGTTAAGAAAAGTGTATTCTCCTGGTGTGCCTTCAACATTTCTAAAAGCAGCTAAGTGATGACACTCTGTAAATATTAGCCAGCTCACATTTCCTGTAATGTCTGCAATATATTTGAAGTTTGCACCAAAGCCAGGTCCTCCTACTTCTCCTGTAAAACTTTTTCCCCATGAAGAATTGTATTTTTTAGGAGCCCAATCCATTTCTGTAACCAAAATAGGTGCAAAATCAGACACTGGCTTAACTTGAGCATCCCATCCACGTTGAAAGCTTTCATAACCTCCACCCATTTCTCCGCCCAATTCAGGGCTCGCTTCTTCAGTGTCACTACCGTACCAGCCGGGGTATGCATGTACTGCATAACCAATATTTGTACCTTCAATTGGGTTGTTCGCAAAACCGCTAAATGAAGATTGGTAGGCTAGACCAGGAACCCAAATTATATTATTTGAGTTAGCTCTAATCTTGTCAACTATGTTTTGGCAGAATTTCTTCATTTCATCAAAATGTCCTTGACCACTACTTGCATAATCACCATTTGGACCCTTGATATTAATAGGTTCATTAGCCAACTCAAACATAATATCTGAATTGTTCTTTATTTTTGGGTGTTTTGATACTATATCCCAAACTAGCTCAAGAAATTTATTGTAATCGTCATCTACAGCAATTCTTTCTGGACTCACCCCTGGAGGTCGAAACACAACGTATAAGCCTTTGCTTATAGCATGTTCTGCCATAGGAACAAATACCTCATCCAAATACTTTTTAAATCTTGTTTGAGAAAAAGTTTCATGCCCTTCGTATCGTAAAGGCTCTACATTTAGGGTATTACTCCAATATGGGTCCATATGCATTCTTACAAAATTCATCTTCCATCCTACAGCCATTATCTCATTTATCATTCTTTTATTATAACTGAGACAACCTGCAACATCATAATTATTCCATTCATTTTGATTAAAGAACGGGCTATATGTTTGAGCAAAACCATGTAAGTTAACAATCTCACCGTTTTCATTTTTTAAATACCTCCCAA
>DUUR01000325.1 GCA_012841425.1 Bacteroidales bacterium
CGGGTTTGCCCAATGATAGGTTTTGCTTCGAAGGCTTTTTGCCTCATAAGAAAGGGAGGCAAACACGACTTAAGCAACTTGCAGAGGAAGATAGAACAATGGTGTTTTACGAATCTCCTTATAGAGTAGTAAAATCACTAACTCAGCTTGCTGAGCACTTAGGCGATGAAAGAGCGGCATCTGTTTCACGTGAGATTTCAAAACTTTATGCCGAAACAGTAAGAGGGACACTCAAAGAGTTGATTATTTACTTTACAGAAAACGAACCGAGAGGTGAGTTTGTTATAGTAGTTGCTGGAAAAGCTTAATATTAATAAATAAACTATGTTATTTATGAAGAATTTATGGATTTTACTTCTTGTGGGACTAGTGGTTTCATGTACAAATGTAAGAGAATCAAAAGAATATAAAGAGCTACAGGCTCAACGCGATTCTCTTTTAATGCAATCTGCTGATGAAGAGGGAGAAGCTGCGGAAATGATGTCCGTTATAAGTGAGGTGGAAGCTAATTTTGAAAAGATCAGAGAAGCCGAAAAATATATCTCTACTCAATCTGCAAGTCAGGGTGAAATGAGTCAAGATACCAAGCAAAGGGTCAATGATAATTTCAACATGATTAATGAGATACTGCAACGCAATAGAAGACAGCTAGATGAGTTGAATAAAAAATTTAGTACTAGCAACAAAGAAGTTGCTTCTCTTAAAAACACTATCAACAGGCTTAATAATGAGATGCTTGAGAGCGCCAGTAGGCTTTCTGATCTACAAGCAGAGCTGGCTATCAAAGATGAGCAGATTGCCCAACTCTCTCAAGATATAACCTCTCTGGCAGTTGAAGCTGAGCAGCAATCGGCTACCATAAGGGACCAGGAAAGATCTCTTAATACTGCTTATTATGTTTTTGGAACAGTAAATGAACTTAAAGATCAGAAAATTCTTTCAGGTGGTTTTCTAAGAACAACACGTGTATTGCAGGACACATTCAACAAAGATTATTTTCTGCAGATTGATATTCGTGAGACTACAGAGATTCCTCTTTTAGACAAATCAGGCAAGCTGTGGTCAACTCATCCCGAGGGAACATATGAGTTTGTAAAAGGTGATGATGGAAATCTTACTTTCATAATCACCGATACTCAACGTTTCTGGAGTTTGACAAAATATCTTATTATTGAAGTAGGATAATCACCCTACTTCATTAAGATCGTAAAAGAGGCATAGTCATGCATCGGGGCCCTCCTCCACCGCGAGGTAGCTCCGATCCTTCTATCGTTATAACACATTTGCCCAAACTATCCAAGTGACATTTTTCTCCAATAATATCACTCGCAGTTACTATCTCATAACCATTTTTATTAAGCTCTTCAAGTGTGTGAATATTACGTGCATAAGATATAACTTTACCAGGAGCAATCGCTAAAAAGTTAGCACCGCTATGCCACTGTTCCCTTTCTTGATCCCACTCATCAGCTTTGCCGCCACATACTATTGGCTCAATTTCAATTCCCAGCTTACTGGTTACACTAAGTATATTGGTTGCAGACGTTATTTTTACTACTTTGCCATTATCAATTTCCATATGAACAGTTTGATAAGGCGAACTCTCTAATATTAGTGGTTTATAAACCATTGCAGTATTGGTGTCTAGCATAGTAAAAACCATATCAAGATGGATAAACGATTCAGGAGACTCTGGTAATTGTTGTATGATAACATGCTTGCTGCCTGAACCTGTTTTGCAAAACTCCTTAACCAACATATCAATACC